>JAAWLQ010000012.1 GCA_022797995.1 Lachnospiraceae bacterium | reverse complement strand
CCGCCCTCCTTCCACGGACACATTCACTTTCTTATCCACGAAAACTTTCGTCACGCTCTCTATGCCCTCAAGCGTCTGATACTTTCCGAAATCCGGCTCCTCATAGACCAGCTCCGACTGCCCTGCCGCCCCGCCACCCAGGGCATTGTCCGCAAGCATCGCGCTGTTGTCTTTCCAGACCTCCTGCAGCACCAGGTCGGCCCCCGCGGAATACCGAATCTTATCCTCCGCATTGGCATTTATCGTCCGCGCCGCCTGGGCATTGAAGATTCCCATGGCCAGCGTCAGAATCAGAAATACCATAAAAAATCCCTGATTGTTCCTGGTTCGAAGTATTCTCAGAAAGGAAACATACAGCGATGGGGGCCACCAGCGCTTTCCGATCAGGAACAGCAGCCGGATCAAAAGCGGGAAAATTCTGAAAACCAGCAGAGCGGATCCCACCATAAACAGGGAAGAGCAAAAATACAGGAGCGGATCCAGCGACGCGCCGGCCAGAACCTTCTGCACAAGATACTCCCTCTGCTCATAGTATTGGTACAGACCGTACAGGGACACACCCAGCAGAATTACATCCACAAACAATCTCTGCCACAGGGGACTCTTCGCTTTGCGGTTCTTCCCACGTTTATGAGCCACAATATTGACATTGGCATATCGAATCACCGGAAGCACCATGGTGCAGGCGGAAAAGAGTGCCGCCGCTCCGGCAAACAGCCAGACCTTCGGTTCTGTCTCCACCGACAGCGCCGCCCTTTGCACGAATTCCAGAAAAGAATTGGACGCCCCCAGAAGTCTGCACATCAGCACTCCCAGCGGAATTCCGCCGGCCAGGCCCAGGATGGAAATCACCAGACTCTGCAGCAGATAAATAAACACAATCTGCTTCCTGTCCGCGCCGCGGCTCTTGTAGACCGCAATCTCGTTCTGTTCCATCTCCAGTATCTGCCTGGATACCATAAAGATAAATACGGCCAGCAATATGAATACCGGCGTCTGCAAAATCAGGATTGTGGTATTCAGCTTCTGGGACTGCAGCACAAAATCTTCCAGCACGGTCCTGAAATAGGCCGTGTAACCTTTGAACCCTATTTCCTCAAAGGCTTCCCCATAACGATCCAGCACACCCAGATATCTCTCCGCCTGGTCTCCCCGCATCCTGGCATAATCCAGTGCAAGATACCACTCCTTATCGAAGCTCTGGTCCATCCGCTCTTCATTTGCAAATAATTCTTCAAACAGTTCCTGGTCCATGAGACATACATCGCGCCATGCGGTGGGCCAGGACACCCAATAGACATCCTGCTCCATGCTGTTCTCAAAGATTCCCGCGATTCGGATACGATAAGGAGTTCCCGATGCATCCGTCAGCCTTGTCAGCTCCAGCTCTTCCCCCAGCAGAAGGCTCTGCTCTACGAAAGTCCGCTCACTGACAATGACATCAAAGGTATGGTCGTCCAGCTCACCGGAATACATTTCGCCGTTCACGATTCTGAGATGTTCCTCCTGGTCCGAATAGGAGGCTATTCTCAATGTCAGCTCATTTTTCCGGTTCTCTACCGCCAGCTCATGCAGGGCCTTTACATTATTGATATAGAGCTGTGTCACCGAATAAAGCGCAGGCACATCCAGCTCTGCCTGCAATTCCTCCATCATCTGGCCCGCCCGGATAACTTTGTCAAAATCCGCTTCCTTTTTTCTTCCCAGGACAGTACTGTAAGAGCCCCGCAGGACAATCAATCCCGGATATTTGTTCTTCTCCACATAATAGTCGCTCAGATTCCGCGTCAGGGTACGCTGCAAAATCGCCCGGGAATACATTGGGCTGGCCGCCGCTATGGCTATCATCAGCAGATTGCCAATCAAAAGGCTTATTACCATCCATTTCCTGCTCTCAATTCTGCGGAAAACAAAACTTAACATGCATTCTGCCCCCTAATCTGCAATCACGGTCTGTCCCTCTGAGACACCGTCCAAAATCCATATTTCCTTCATGTTGTTCAAGCCAGGTACTACATAGCGTTTCTGCACCATGTCGCCTTCCAGCACATAGACATAGCTCTTCCCGTTGTCAGGATATACGGCACCCCGTTCCAATACAAGTACATCCTGCAGCTCCTCCATATTGTACTGATACTGAATGGAAGTCGCCAGATCCTCCGTCGGGATCTCCTCATACAGCTCGATCAGGGCTTTTGCCCCCGACACAGTGGCAGGCAGAACAGCAGGCACGGCCACCACCTTTCCCACATAGGTTTTTCTCTCATTTTTCCTGCCGGCTTCCACAATGACATCCATATTGTAGCGCAGCCCGTCAAAGCCATTATCCGCCGCAAGATAGAACTGGTCTGTGGCATGCATGGTGACAAGTACGCTGTCCTTTGTCATCAGATCTCCCGGATTATAGAATGTCACACTGTCAATCACACCGTCAAAAGGAGCGAACAGAGTATCGTTCGAAGCCTTTTCCTCCAGTTCTTCCAGCGACTTCTTCAACCGGGCGATCTCCCGCTCCGACTGGTAAACAAACTGTTCATATTCTATCTCCAGCTTCTCTATCCTGAGCTGCGCAATACGAAGTTCGTGGTCACGCAGTCCTTCCGTGTCTTCTCTGGCCTCCTCTATGGCGGAAAGTCGGTCTTCCGTCCCACGACTGAGGTTTTCTGTCTTTCTCGCAAGAGACAACGACAATTCCTCCCTGTCTGCCATGCTCACCTCGATATCAAATGTGGCAATGGCATCCCCTTCCCTGACTTCGTCTCCTTTTCTCACCAGAATCTCCCGGAACCTGGCTACACTGTCCTCCTCCCAGCAAAGCGCTTCGCTGATGGGATAGTATGCATGCAGAGATCCACCTGTGGTTCTGACATACTCTCTCTCCTGCAGCTGTATGGTCTCATAGTTGGCCTGCTGTGGAGCAGACAGCTCTCCGCTGTACCAGTTCTGTTCCTGTCTGTCGCCGCCGCATCCGGCAAGTATCGCCGCCATAAACAACGGCAGAGCTGCCGATATCCTAATCTTTGACATAGACCAGATCTCCTTCCTCAAGCCCTTCCACAATTTCCACCTTCGTATCTGTGGTCATGCCCGTCTTCACATTGCACCTTGTCCGTGTGCCATCCGCCTGCTTATAGACATATTGGCCGCTGCCATCCCGGTACAATGCATTGATTGGGATAGTCAGCACATCCTTTTTATAGGACTGGTAAAGCATCACCACTCCAAACTGTCCCGCGCAGAGAACTCCCTCCCGGGCCTCCACGGAAAACTGTGCCTTTATCTCCTCTCCGGCCAGAGCCATCTGCACCAGCTCACTTGTCTCATAGGGAATATAGCTGATCTCAAATTCTTTATCCAATATTTTTGCATAGACTCTGTCCGCGCTGTTTACGGCCGCCTCCGATATAAAATCCGTGCGCAGGCTTAAACGACTCTCGTCCGCCATATAGATTACAGGGGTATATCCCTGGATCGCATCTCCCTTCCTGATCTCTCTGACATAGACGATTCTTCCGCTACAGGGCGCCACGATTTCATTTTTCCCCACCTTTTTCCGCAGCGTCTCCAGGGAGTTCCGCACTTTCTCCAGCTCCAGCCCCCGAAGCTGTCTTGCCTGCTCCAGCTCCAGTTCCAGCTTCTGAATCTCAAGCTCCTTCACTCTGCTGTCCGATACGAAATCATCCGATTCCCGTATGACTGCCAGCTCTTCTCTGGCAATCTCAATGTCCGCTTCGGCCAGTCTGTCACTGAATTCTCCCTGTCTGACCAGCAAGTCCAGCTCTTCCTCCAGAGTCTCTATCTGCCTCTTAAGCTGCTCCTCGCTTAAGGCGGCGAGAACCTGACCTTCCTGTACCAGATCTCCCGTGGTGACATAAACTTTCTCCAGGTAACCGTCCACAAGAAAATGCAGCTCCTCCGTATGGGGAACCACCTCCCCCTTATAGACGGATACCCGGTAAATATCCCCAATCTGTGCTTTTGCCACATCCATTTTCACATCCACAGGCTCCAGAAGCTCCGGAACCGCTTCCGCAGGTACCTTTCCGGAATCCGCCGCTTCCATTCTGCAGCCCGTCATTCCCATAAGCAGGAACAATATTGTCATTAATGCCGTTTTTCTCTTCATTCCCATTCCAGTCCGCACACACTCTTTCAACGCCCGGCAGCACCGGAAAACCGGTACTGTCCGCATATGCTGATTTCATTTTAAGTTTGAAGTCCTCCATCGAATTACTCCAGGATAACGCTGTCACCTTCCGAAAGACCGCTTATGATTTCCACATAGTTCCCGGTCTCCAACCCTGTGGTAACTTCCCGGCGGATTCTTAAACCCTCTTCGTCCAGCATATAGACAAAATGTTTTCCGTCCGCCGTTTTCACTGCCTTTCTGTCCAGATACATCACATCTTCCCGCTGGTCCAGTATGACGTTGACAGTTCCACTCGTCCCATTTTCCAGGGTCGGATCCGGTTGTAACAGCTGCAGATAGGCGATGGGGTCACTGTCCTCCGGGGACTGTGCAAGTCCAAAATCCGATGCCTCCACCACCTGAGCCGGATACTCCTTTCTTCCACACAGGACTGTCACCTGCATGCCTGCCGGGAAATACTGAACATCCTTTCCCTTCACAGTGAATACCACCTTGTCCAGATCCGCAACCGCAATCATATTCCTTCCCTTCACGGACCGTTCTCCCTCTTTCACTTTCTGGACATAAATGACTGTTCCGCTGATGCCGGCATAGATCTGCCGTTCCTGCAGTTCTTCCTTAAGCTCTTTCAACCGGATCCCTGCTATGTACACGGAATCTGACATCTCCTGCAGCTGCCTTTCGTGTGTTTCCCGGATGTCGTCCTGTTTCTCCTCCAGTTCCAGCCTCTGTATGAGAGTCTCATTGGCCTGATCAATCAGCGCGCTTTTCTGTTCCTCCCGACCGACAGTCCCCGCCTGTGTCATCAGATTGGCAATCCGTTCATTCATGCCTGCTATAATGGCATCCTGTCTGGTCAGCTCCAGGCTCTGGATCTCAGGCAGCTTTGCCTGCCTGATCTGCAGTGCCTTCAGGGCATATTCCCTTTCCGAGATCTGTTCCGCCAGATTTCCCTTTTCCAGCTCCGCAAGCAAATCGCCCTTCTTCACCAGATCTCCTTCACTGACATATATCTTATCTATGTACAGGCCGCCCAGCGAGAAGCTGTATGTCTCCTGACTGGCCGATGTATAAACGCACCTGACTGTTTTTTCCAGTATCAGGTCTCCCCGCATAACTGTGGTCTGCCGGTATTCCTCCGCTTCATAGGAACGAATGACCGGAGCCGCCGGAAGTTCCTCCTCCACAGGCATAATTCCACAGGATACACATATGAAAGACATGGCTATGATAATAAGCGCCCATCGAAACTTCCTGCGCATTACCCCTTCCTCCTCGCATCTTGCATACCGGACCTACAGGCCGGGAAAATCACCTGGCTTTCCTTGCCGCAGCCTTTGCGGACGTACTTTTCTTTGCCGCAGCTTTTCCCTTTTCAGCCGCTGATTTCACTGTCTTCTCCGTTTCCGCCTTCTTCTCTGTTCCGGCTGCTTTCTTCCCGGCCGTTTTCTGTGTTTGTGCCTTCTTCTCTGCCCCGGCTTCTTTCTTCCCGTCCGCCTTCGTCGTTTCTGTCTTTTTCGTCTCCACCTTTTGAGTTTCTGCCTTTTTCATTTCTGCCTTTTTGGTTTCTGCCTTTTGGTTTTCTGCCTTTTGGTTTCTGCCTTTTGGTTTTCTGCCTTTTTGGTTTCCGCCTTTTGGGTTTCCGCCTTTTTCACGGGACGAGCGGCGCCTTTTTCTGTTTTCTTTGGTGCGGTATCCACAGCTTCTCTGGCCTGCTCCTCCGGTGTCAGCGGAATATATTTCATAATACTCAGAGACAGCGGCGCAAGCTTCAATGTGACGGAATGGGGCCTGTCATCCCATTCTTTTGCCTTGCTCTTCTTCACGCGTCCGTTGACCAGACCGGTACCGCCGTATTTTGCATCGTCGGAGTTGAATATCTCCTTATATTTTCCGGGCAGCGGCACGCCTGCGGTAATCTCCCTTTCCACTCCGGAGAAATTCGCCGCAATCAACAGCAGCTCATTCTCTTCCCTTCCCTTCCGAAGGAAGGTCAGGTAGCAATCCTCCCAGGAGATATGGTTCACCCACTCAAAGCCCTCCGGGCTGTCGTCCGCGGCATAAAGCTCCGGCATTGTGCGGTACAGGTGGTTTAAGTCTCTCACCACAGCGGAAATTCCCTTATGTTCCGGTATCTCCATAAGCTCCCATTCCACACTGCGGTTCTCGTTCCACTCGTCAAACTCTCCCAGATCCTGTCCCATGAACAGCAGCTTCTTGCCGGGATGTGTCATCATATAGGCATAGGTCAGCCTCAGGTTCGCAAATTTCTGCTCCCTCTCGCCCGGCATTTTCCCCAGCAGAGAAGCCTTCCCATGAACCACCTCGTCATGTGAGAACACCAGCATGAACTTCTCACTGTAGGCATAGACCATGCTGAAAGTCAGCTCTCCGTGGTGATGAGCCCTGAAGTAAGGATCAAACCTGATATAATTCAGATAATCATTCATAAATCCCATATTCCATTTCAGGTCGAAGCCCAGTCCATCCTCCTCCAGCGAGCCTGTAATTTTCGGAAATGCCGTGCTCTCCTCCGCAATGGTCAGCACTCCGGGATTTCTCTTCTTCATAACGGAATTCAGGTGCTTAATCAGCTCGATGGCCTCCAGATTTTCCTTTCCGCCATACATATTTGCCACCCATTCCCCGTCCTTTTTCCCGTAATCCAGATACAGCATGCTCGCCACCGCATCCATCCGGATTCCGTCCGCATGGTATTTCTCCACCCAGAACAGAGCATTGGCAATCAGATAATTGGAAACCTGAGGCCTGCCGTAATTATAAATCAAAGTTCCCCAGTGGGGATGACTGCCCTGCCTGGGGTCAAAATGCTCGTACAGACAGGTTCCGTCGAAATTGGACAGGCCATATACGTCTCTGGGAAAATGGGCAGGCACCCAGTCCAGAATCACGCCAATTCCCGCCTTGTGCAGCTCGTTTACAAAATACATGAAATCTTCCGGAGAGCCATATCTGGCCGTAGGCGCATAATATCCGATGACCTGATATCCCCAGGAGCCGTCCAGAGGATGCTCCATCACAGGCATCACCTCCACATGGGTGTAGCCCATCTCTTTGATGTAGGGAATCAGCCTGTCCGCAATTTCCCGGTAATTGGCATAGACTTCTCCCTCTTTCCTCTCCACAACAGACCCCAGATACAACTCATAGACGCTGACAGGCACATTGCCTGTCTGGAACCGGGCTCTATTCTTCACGAAAGCTTCGTCCTCCCATACAAAATCGTTCAGCTGTGTGATGACGGAAGCCGTCTCCGGCCGAAGCTGGGCCGCATTTCCATAAGGGTCCGATTTCAGATAGGTCAGGCCGCCCTTCAGCTTCAACTCGAATTTATAATTGTCGCCCGCCTTTGCGTCCGGCACAAAAAGTTCAAAGATTCCGGCCTCCGCCAGTCTGCGCATCTGGTGCACTCTCCCGTCCCAGCCATTGAAATCTCCCACAACGCTGACACGCATGGCCCCCGGCGCCCACACCGCAAAGTAGGTCCCGCTCACGCCGTCCAGCTCCATGGGATGGGCTCCCAGCTTCTCATAGATGGTATAATGAATGCCGTTTCGGAATTTCTCCATGTCGTTTCCATCAATCTGGGGCTTTGCACGGTAGGCCTCTCCTCTGACAGCTTCCTTTCCATCCCCATCTGTCACCACATAGTGATAAACCGGAAGCTCCTTCTCCTTTTTCGATACCAGCGCGGCAAAAAAGCCGTCCTCGTCGGCAAGCTCCATCTCAACAGTCTCTTCGCTTCCCTCAAATACGATAACAGCCTTTCCGGCTCCCGGGAAATAAGCCTGCACAAGGGTCTGATTCCCCGCTTTATGGGGACCCAGCAACTCATGGGGATTATCGCTTTCCGAATAAATGATTTCTTCAATTTTAGGCCAGTTCATCAGATTATAAAGTTTCTTTGTCATAGACTGCATCCTCCCTCTGTTCATGGCAATAGAATTCTGCTTCTCTCTCCTCTTTCAGGTCATGTAAAAACAGCCCGCTTCTGAGCTTCGGCTCAAACCAGGTGGACTTCGGCGGCATCAGCCTCCCCGCATCCGCCACCGCGAAAAGCTCTCCGATGGAGGTAGGGTACAGGGAAAATGCGGCCTTCATATCCGTGTGTACTCTCCGTTCCAGCTCCTCAATTCCCCGGATCCCTCCCACAAAATCAATTCTTTTGTCCGTCTTCGGATCCTGTATTCCCAGAACGGGCCCCAGCAGATGGTTCTGCAACAGTGACACATCCAGACCGTCCACCGCATCTTCCGACAGAATATGGGGTCTGGCCGTCAGTCTGTACCAGGTATCATTCAGGAACAGACCAAATCTCCCCTTTCGGTCGGGATGATACGGCGCCTGTTCCGCCTTCTCCACTTCAAAGCTTTCTCCTATTTTCTCCAGGAAAGCCTCCTCCGTATATCCGTTCAGATCCCGCACCACACGATTATAATCCATGATGTACAGCTCTTCGTCGGGGAACAATACTGAGAGAAAGAAATTGAATTCCTCTTCTCCGGTATACGCCGGATGCTCCTCTCTTCGTTTCAGGCCCACCTTCACCGCGGAAGCACAGCGATGATGCCCGTCCGCTATGTAAACCGCATTCAGTTTCCGCAGCTGTTCCTGAATATACCTGACCCGGTCTCCTCCGCGGATTACCCATACCCGATGCCTGATACCATCTTCCGATGTAAAGTCACAGGCCGGCTCTTCCTCCTTTTCTCTCCGGATGGTCTCCCGGAGCGTTTCATGGGAGCGATAGGCCAGAAAGATAGGGCCGGTCTGCATGTCGCAGGTATCCACATGACAGATTCTGTCCTGCTCCTTGTCCGCCCTTGTGTTTTCATGCTTTTTGATGACCTGATTCAGATAATCATCGATAGAAGCACAGGCCACGATACCGGTCTGGCTCCTGCCGTTCATGGTCAGCTCATAGAGGTAATAGCAGGGCGCCTCGTCCTTCCTGAATTTCCCCTGGGCTATCCATTCCCGCAGTACCCGGGCCGCCCTCTGGTACACCTCCGGCGCGTAAGTATCCACCTCCGGGCCGAAGCCCGTCTCCGCCCGGTCTATATTCAGAAAGGAATCCGGATTCCGGGACACCTCTCTGGTCGCCTCCTGTCTGTTGTACACATCATAAGGCAATGCCGCAATCGCGCTTTCCATGCCCGGTGCCGGGCGAAACGCGGCAAATGGTCTGATGTCTGCCATAGTTTTACTCCTTTTCTTATCTTTAAATATATATCATATGGATATCTATACCATGTGCCCAAAAACATACCCCAGCAAAATGATGCCGCTCAGCAGACAGGCAAACGGGAGAACAAGCTTTCCTGTCAATTGCATTCTCTTTTTCTGATACTGATGCAGTGAAAAACTGCCGTATAGGGTCAAAGCAGAACCAATACAGCCCTGAACAATGAAACTCACAATTCCCATTCAAAATTCTCCTTATTTTCTTTTAGCAAAAATACCGGTTACACAATTATTCAGATAATAAATTTATTTTATCAAAAATACCTATACTTAACAAGCACTTTAACATTTCTATTTGTATTTTCCATTACATAAGGTTATACTAAAAGAAAAGAAAGGAGACAACCCAATGCCCTCAACCGGAATCAAATTTAAAATAGAAGACTTATATATCGGTATGGAGATTAGCGACAAAAACCAGCTTAGCGACATTTATGACACATGGATACTACTCGTAAAAAGCAAAAATACCGAAAACTATACTGTACAATTCATAGGTAAGGAAACAAATGCCGAATCTGATAAATTATTTGCTCAGGGCAATGTAGTATGTCCCGTTTATAATGACAGCCTTGAACTGGAAGGGGATATCTACTATGAAGAATAATTTCATCCTGCTTGAACTAAACCACAGAAACGAAATAAGAGCTGATGTGAATATGACAATAAAAAGTCTGGATATCACAAAAATCGAGCATATAAACGTCAAAATCGATACTGGATGCCCCTATACCTCCATACCTGTCAAAAAGCTCGGTATCTCAAGTGAGAAAGCCTGGCTGATGAAGCAGGCTGATTGTTCTGATCCATCGATCAGAAAAGAAATCTCTTTCGGGGTCAATGATTCAAAAGAAAAACGTGAGTCAGATAAGGAAAAATTTAGAACCGGAAATTATATGGAACTTCAATCAGTAACTTTCGAACATAAAGATCTGGAGATTGATTTTGAAGGTATTTGTCTGCAAAAAGATTCTGTAAAAATCAGTTATGACAGGAGCGGCAATATTCTCATCGGCATGGATCTCTTATCCCAAATGGACATACATATCGGAAGAAGCAGAATACTTGGGAAAACCGTATTTCTCGCCTGCCCTTATGACAATATGAATTCTGCTTATCTTCAGGCCTTAAATAAACATTTTGATTTGCAAGATGCGTCTTTTGAACAGCTTAAAAATAAAAGTGTCTATACCTGACAAGCTTCAAATGGTAAACTATTAATCGTAAAACATGTGCCATCAGTTCCACTAAGTTGGCTAACTGCCATATTATATAAAAAAGAGAGGTATTTATGATGACAGACGAAAACAGAAAAATTCTGGAACGTATCAACGCATATGCGGAAAACACATTAGGCGAAATTGATCCGCAGAAAGTCCAGGTTTCCGTGCAGCTGGAACAGCTGAAACCGGTGTTGAAAGAGATTGCCGATGAAAAAGGAATCAGCCTGGAGGATATGTTCATCCTCTATATGGATCTCCAGAGCGAGGCCTCCTGCGCCACCAATCAGAAGCTGAAGGACAGCCTGCAGGATATCAACGACGGCTTCGACGGCGGGTCGCCGCTGCTGTTCCGCTGAAGGGCTCCTGTTTTGACGTAAATCCCCTGCCGGAGCAATTCGTCTCCACCGCGGCGGCTCCGTTATCTCTTCAAAGCGAGGAGACTGCCAGCAGCGCCGCTGCCGCCGCATACAGTACGATCAGGAAAATCACATTGTATACCGTAAAAACTTTCAGGTATTTTCCCTTCCTGGCCCCTTCGCTGCCACCGTACAGGCGATAGGAAATGACGCTGGCCAGGGAGGCAATCAGCGTGCCAAGTCCGCCAATATTGACTCCGTACAGAAGGGAACGCACATTTTCCGTAAAACCGGAGAGCAGGATTGCGGCGGGCACATTGCTGATGACCTGGCTGAGCCCAGCTGCCACCGGCAGCTCTCTGCCGTCAATCAACTCCCGCAGCAGGGAAGCAACGGCCGGAATCCGTTCCATATTGCCGATGAAGAGGAAAAAGCAGACAAAGGTCAATAGCAGGAAATAATCCACAGAACCAAAAAGCTTTCTGTCTGTCAGAAAGACCGCCAATACCAGAATCCCAAGCATCACAGGCCAGGGCAGCAGGCGAAGGACACAGGTCAGGCAGACTAAAAACAACATGCCATAGGCCGCCAACTTCTTTCCGTCGGGCGCCTTCGGCATTTCCAGCGTCTGGACGGACAGCGGGGTCCTGCCCTGAAATATGACTGCTCCCGCCAGCAGCAACAGGGACAGCAGCGTCAGAGGCAGCATATCCCCCAAAAAAGAGAGTATAGGCAGATCGAACACCGTGTACAGATACAGATTCTGGGGATTCCCCACTGGCGTCAGCATACTGCCCAGATTTGCACCTATGGTCTGAAGCACCACCACGGGAATCAGAAGCTCTGTCTGCTCTGCCATCGTCAGCGTCATGACGGCAAAAGGGACAAAAGTAATCAATGCCACGTCATTGGTGATAAACATGCTGGCAACAAAGGGCAAGGCAACCAGAAGAAGATTCAGCTGAACCGTACTGCGGGTCCCTCTCAGAAGTCGGAACCCCAGATACCGGAAAAGACCAATGCTCTGAAGCCCTGCCACCACCAGCATCAGGCAGAACAAAAGAGCCAGAACCCGATAATCCGGATACTCCAGATAAGTTCTGTCAGGCGGCACAAAAAGAACGGAGACAGCCGCCAGAACCGCCGCAATACACAGCACGGTTTCTTTCCTGAAAAAGGCCGCAATGCGCCCGGCCAGCCTGTGAACCTTCGTCTGCTTCTTCATATCCTGGGTATTCCTCCTGCTTTCCCCGGAAGTATACTCCAAAAATTTTCTCCAGGAGATTCTCCCAGAGTATACTCCCTGTGATCCTATATGTGCAGCATCGCATGAATCAAATCATAACCCGATTATATCCGTTTTCTTCCAAAAGAGCAAGCAGACTGTTTCCCTTCCATCATCCCAGATTGTATTTTTCTCCAAACTCCCGGAATTTCCTTCTGAAATCCTCGCTTCCGTTCCGAAATTCTCTCAGCATTTCATGCATATTCATATCCTGCCTCACATTTTCCAGCATACACCCCGCAATGTTGGAACAGTGATCGGCAGTCCGTTCCAGGTCCGTCAACAGATCCGACCACACAAATCCCGCGCCGATGGAGCAATCCCCCTGCTGCATCCGGAGAATATGACGGGTGCGCATCTCCTCTTTCAGCCGATCTATTACCTCTTCCAGAGGCTCCACCGCCGCAGCTGCCTCCATGTCATTGTGCAGCACTGCTTCCAGCGACCTGTCCAGAATTTCCTCCACCGCTGAGAAAATCACTTCAAGCTCCGAGTGTGCCCTGTCTGTAAAATGCAGTCCTTTCTCCTTCATTTCTTCCGCCGCTTCCAGCAGATTCACCGCATGATCTGAAATCCGCTCATAATCGCCGATCATTTTCAGCAGCCTGGCCGCTTCCACCCTGTCTCTGCCGCTGATCTGCCTGGCGCTCAGCTTCACGAGATAGGTTCCCAGAATATCTTCATAATAATCGGTCTTCTCTTCCTTCTCACGTATGCTTTCGGCCAGCTCCGGAGTATACTTCCGCAGCATGGCGATTCCCTCCTTCAGGGAAAGCACTGCGATTTCAGCCATATCCCCGGCAACCTTACTCCCACGTTCCAGGGCGATGGAAGGTGCGGCAAAGAGACGTTCGTCCAGCTCGCTGTATTCTTCCGGTCTCTTCTCATCGGGAACAATCCGTGTCACAAAGCGCTCTAGCATTCCCGACAAAGGCAGCATCAGCAACAGGCACAGCAGGTTGAAAACCGTGTGGGCTGCCGCAATCCCGAAAAGTGTGGCCGGCTCGTCCAGCAACGCCGGGCGGAAAAAGGCTTTTATCGCCCAGAATACAAGCAGCCATACCACAGTTCCGATACAGTTAAAAGAGAGATGTACTGTTGCCGCACGCTTCGCATTCTTGTTGGCACCCAAAGAAGAAAGCATTGCCGTGACACAGGTACCTATATTCTGCCCCATTATAATGGGGATTGCCGCGCTGAAAGGTACCTGTCCTGTCACTGCAAGGGCCTGCAGAATCCCCACCGACGCGGAGCTGGACTGAATGACAGCCGTGAGAACCGCTCCGGCCAGAACACCGGCAATGGGATTTCGAAACAGAAGAAACGCATTCCGAAATGCCGGAATCTCACCAAGGCCCGATACTGCCCCGGACATGGTTTCCATACCGAACATCAGCGTGGCGAAACCCAACAGAATCATGCCGGTATCTTTCCTCTTACCTCCTCTGACAAACAGATACAGAATGATTCCAGCCAGAGCCAGTATGGGGGTAAAGGAAGATGGTTTCAGAAGCTTAACAAAAAAATTCCCGCTGTCTATCCCTGCAAGGCTCAAAATCCAGGCGGTAACTGTGGTTCCCACATTGGCTCCCATAATCACATTGACAGCCTGTCTCAGGGTCATCAGACCGGAATTGACGAATCCCACCACCATAACTGTGGTCGCCGAAGAACTCTGAATCACCGCTGTCACCCCAAGTCCTGTCAGAAGCCCGGCAACACGACCGGTGGTAAATTTCCCAAGGAGAGAACGCAGCTTCTCTCCCGCCCTGCGCTCCAGGGCCTGCCCCATAATGCTCATTCCAAAAAGGAACAGACTTAAGCCTCCGATTAGTGTCAGCACATCAAAAATATCCATAACGTTATCTCCTGTTTTATCTTTTCGCTTCCAGTTTTTTAGTCTTCCCTGTTTCCGGTGAAAAATCCGGCCTGCCCTCCGATTTGGGTAGTCTCTGCCTCGTGACTGATTTTACAGACATACGAATATAAAATAGATTCCATACCCAATCAACATGATAATCCCGTCCCGTCGTCTCAGCTCCCGCTTTCGCACACAGCAAAGCAACAGCAAAATCCCGGCTGCAGCGGCGATCATTGTATCGACCTTAAAATCTGCGGAAAATGGCACCGGCGTAATCAATGCGGAAATTCCCACCACAAACAGAATATTGAATATATTGCTTCCCACAATATTGCCGATAGCGATATCCGCATTTCTTTTCATGGCGGCAGATACGGAAGTAAACAGTTCCGGAAGCGAAGTTCCCAGCGCCACAATCGTCAGTCCAATAAACCGCTCGCTCATGCCGAACATTCTTGCCAGAGAAGACGCTCCGTTTACGGCAAAATGGCTTCCTGCAATAATCATGACAAGACCTGTAACTGCACCGGCCAGAAGCTGCCATAGGCTGCGGCTCCTCACAGTCACCGTTTCTACGGTTTTACCCTTCTTCCATGTATAGAAGAGGTAAAACAGATACACTGCAAATCCCAATGTCAGCACTATGCCCTCTCCGAATCCGATGGTCCCACCCATTCCCTGTATCAGCAACAGCCCGGTGATGGCAATCATAAACGGAATTTCAATGAAAACAGTATTCCCCGTCACTGCCAGCGGCGCAACAATCGAAGATATCCCCAGTATAATCAGTATATTCAGAATATTGCTTCCCACAATATTGCCGATTGTAATATCAGCGTTTCCCTTTACCGCCGCTGTTATACTCACAGCTGCCTCCGGCGCACTGGTTCCCATTGCCACAATGGTCAGGCCGATTACTGCCTGGGGTATTTTAAAGCGTTCGGCAATGCCGGACGCACCCTCCACGAACCAGTCTGCCCCTTTTGCCAACATGCCGAATCCAATGATCAGCGTCAATACAGCCATTCCCATTTCCATACGATTTCCTCCTTATCTGCAACTATTTTTTCCTCTGCAGCAGGTTTTCTTTCTTCTCCATCAAAAAAAGCGAAGCTTTGCTGCAAAAAATTACAACAAAGTCTCGCTTCTCACTTACAAAGCCGGATTCTTTCAGAAGAAATCGTACTGACGGCCATATAAACATGGAATGGTTCCATGCAAGCTACTCCCTTTATCGAGTCTCAGTATACCACAGGAAAAATGCTCCTGTCAATCCGAATCCCGGATTTCCTCCCCCCGGGAATTGTAGTAATGTACTTCTATCTCTTCCGCTTCCTCCTCTGACAGAAGCCTGGACCATTCAAAGACAAGCATCACATTGTCACCGGTTCCCATACTTCCCGCCGACTGCTCTTCTTCGCCGGCCCGGGCCTTCACATGGGAAAGAGAGCGATTGTTGCTGAAGACAAGGGTGACACTGTGGTCCAGTCCCCAGTCCTCTCCCAGTGTCACACTGCACATGGACACACTCGCCGTCATGGTAAAGCCTTTGATTTTCCATTGGGAATCCGCCCTGTCATCCCGCCTGAATACCGAAAAGCCTCTTCGGATGCTGTCATCCAGAAAGCCGGCCACCATGGATTCCGGCATATAATCGGATTCATAAATTGCAAATATCTGAATCTGCCTCTGGGAATACATGGATGCAATCAACGCCGCAAGATAGTCCGTATCTCCCTGGGCGGAGTTCCTCTCCATTTTCCAGATCCACCGGATATGCTCCTGTCCGTCAGTCTGAAAGCCTGTGGTAAGCAGTATCTCTCCGTCTTCGGTTCGCATCACAAGATAAAAATATCCCTGTTCTCCCACGCTGTCAATGCGCCATATCTGCTCCACTGTTTCCAGCAGTTCCCCTACCCTGCCGTCCGGATCAAAAAGGTCCTGTTTCCAGCCTGCGTCCATTTTCGTCTCATGAAACACTCCCACGCTGGTCCAGACATTGCCGTTGCCCATGACACCGTTACTGCTTCTCAGCATCAGCCAGCCGTCCGGTGTAAATACATATTCCGGCGCGCTGTCCGGCGTATAAGTAGCATCATACCAGGGCGCATCATAAAGCACCTCCGCAACGGAATAGCGGGCACCGTAAATATCCCCCTGCTCTTCTGCGGACTTCTCCATCGGGTTCGTCAGGAAGCACACAGCCGCCGCCCCACAGGCCAAAACCGCCGCTGCTGTCAACCAGAAAGCCGGCTTTTTATACCGTAGCACACCCTTTACTCTTTCCTTCACTCCCAATTCACCGAATGCAAGCGGACAGGCGGATATCATATGTCGCGGCATACTGCATTTCAGCAGAACCTCCGCATACCTTTTCTTCTCTTCCCCGCCCATTTCCCTCACCACCCGCTCGTCGCAGGCCAGCTCAATATCCCGACACAGGAAAAGCCAGGCAATCCAGCACAGGGGCTGAAACCAGTACACGGAAAGCAGCAGATACCCCAAAGGCTTCCACCAGTGATCCCGGCGCTTCAGATGCGCCCTTTCATGGGCTGTGATACAGGACATCTGCGCTTCCTCCAGGTCAGAAGGCAGATAAATCCGCGGTGACACAATACCAAAAATAAAGGGCGACTCTACGGTATCGCAAATCCACAGATTTCCCTCCAGCTTCATGGCGGTTCTCACCCGCCTGCGGAGTCTGAGACAGCTTACCAATGCATACAGCAGCATTGCCGCCACACCCATAACCCACAACCAGGAAGCAACATAAGTAAGCACCTGCAGAGGATTCACACTGTCCCCCACATTGGGCCGGAAGGACTCCGCAATGCCAGGATTTACCACATTATCCAGCACTGTAAACCCGCTTTCAATCGCCGGCTCAGCCGCCAGCAGAATTTCGCGAGGCAGTGTCTGCGCACTGGGAATCAGACTCAGCACACTTTCAATGGAAATCGGACAGATCAGCCGGATTCCCACCAGCGCCCAGAGCACACAGCGCATTCCCTTCGGCGCTTTTTTCAGCAGAATACGCAGAAGCAATACCCCGAGAATCATCCAGCCTGCCGCAATGCTCATATTCAATATTTTCAGAAAAATCGTTTCCATAGATACCTCGTTTCCAATTCCTTGACTGTTTCAACCCATGTTTTCAACCACAGTCTTATGGATGCATTTTATATCTGTTGTTATCTTCCATCTCACAGACAGCTTCATTTTGAATCTTCTTCGCTGTTATTCTCTTCAAAGGAATCGATCATATTTCTGATCTCGGCAATCTCTTCCTGCGACAATGACTTCCTGGATGTAAATGCCGCGAGAAAAGCAGGCAGAGACCCTTCAAAGGTATCCTCCACAAATCTGGCGCTCTGTGCTGCATAAAAATCCTGCCTGGAAATCAGAGACGTAATCCTTCCCTCCTGATTCTGGAAAATGCCTTTGTCACAGAGCTTTTTCAGAACCGTATAGGTAGTGGATTTCTTCCAGCTCAGCTCCTCCGCACAGATTTTCACCAGCTCTCCGGAAGAAAGCGGCTCCTGCCTCCAGATAATGTCAGCAAATTTTGCTTCCACCACGCCCAGTTTCCTATCTTCCATACAGCCATTTCTCCTTTTTGTTACTCCCTTTTCGGGAAAGTGTTCCCGATAATCGTCAACAATCAAACAGTTCTATAAACCAGAAATTATTTATGTCGTGGATATTCAGGCATCAAATCAATCAATCTTGCTGTCCGTCCTTCTTTATCCAATAGAATTTCAATATTTTCCACATCTCCGCCTAAATGCATCATAAATTCTCTGCAAATACCACAAGATGGAATTATATTTCCGTCTTTATATACTGAAACCACTTTTGTAATCTCACTCTCGCCATATGTAAGCATTGTCGATAAAGCATTTCTTTCCGCGCACATGCCTATAGAGCCGTCCGTATCAATGCATATACCCTTATAAATATTACCTTTCTTCGTGAGTATGGCAGATGCCACACTCCCTACCCACATTTTTTTTGAAACATCATGGGGATTCAAAACGCTCATTGCTTCTTCATATAACCTTTCCCATTCTTTGTTCACTGTTTTGTCCTCCTTAATCAATTCCGAGTTTTTGTTATAGTAATGTTCTTATCGCTCACTGTCCGCTTCCCTCGGGTTTTATATATTTCTTATTCATAACAATGCATGGCAGTAGAATTCACGTAGCGCATGATTTTTATCGCTTACCCGTTTGGTCTATCTATGATAGACTTACAATTAGTCTATCATAGATAGACCTCTTTGTCAAGTCACTCCCAAAAGCTTTCTTCCGGGCTTCAGTTGCATTGTAACAGTTCAGACACCCCCTACCGCGAAGTCAATAATTGCAATGTGTCCATGGGACACATTCCTATGCAATTTTGCGAGACTTTCGGGCGCCAAAACGCATTCCCTTTGCGTTTTGTGTGCATCAGCGTAACAGTTCAGTGCCCTGTCTGAACTGTTACATTGCATAGACTATATCCGGCTTGTCCTCTCCTGATTGACTTATTCATGTTTTTAGTTTATTCTGTAGACAGTACTTTTGAAAGGAGACCATCCATGCCAGCATTACAGACGCAATTTCAGGTTATCTCTTTAGAGCAGTATGAAGCCCTTCCTGAAGATGTCAGGGCAGAAGTATTTGACGGGCAGCTCTATTACATGGCCAGTCCGTCACAGGAGCATCAGACTATCTCTATAGAGCTTTTGACAATACTCAACACTTATCTCAAAAATAAAAAAAGACCCTGCCGGGTATTCCACGCGCCGTTCGATGTAAAGCTTTTCGATGAGCCGCTTACCATTGTTCAGCCTGACCTTATGATCGTCTGCGATAAAAGCAAACTGGATGGAAAGAGGTGTAATGGAGCGCCGGATTTCATCATTGAGATCATCTCCCCCGGCAATCCGTCAGATGATTACATTCGTAAGCTCTATTACTACAAAAATGCCGGAGTCCGTGAGTATTGGATTGTGGATCCCCGAACCAGAAAAGTGATTGTCTATTATCTGGAGCAGCCTGATTTCCAGATGGAAGCCTATACCTTTCAGGATAAAGTTAAGGTCAATATTTATGAGGACCTGTGGATTGATTTCCAAGCACTGGATTTATAGCAGGCAGAAACTAAAATATCCGCCACATCGTATCAGACCAGATATGGCGGATATTTATAAACTTATTTTCGATATTTCTCCAGTCTGCCCGGCGTGGGATCACCCTTTCACAATCCTGGCCCGGAACACACCTTTGATATTCTCCAGTGCCCGAATGATGTCCTCCGTGGGCGCTTCCTCCACATCCATCATGGTATAAGCCACTTCGCCCCGGGATTTGTTGGTCATATCACTGATGTTGATTCCCTTCTCGCCAAACTCCGCGGTAAACTTCGTAATCATATTCGCTATATTTTTATGGAAGATTGCCACACGTCCCGCCTTGGTACAAATGCCCATATCGCAGGCCGGATAATTGACACTGTTTCTGATATTGCCGTTTTCCAGGTAATCCATCATCTCTTCCACGGCCATGACGGCACAGTTATCCTCGGATTCCTCCGTGCTGGCACCCAAATGGGGAATCACGATACAGCCCTTCTGACCCGCCGTGGTGGGATTGGGGAAATCGGACACATAGCGTGCAATTTTGCCGCTTTGCAGAGCTTCAAGCACATCCTTTTCCTCCGCCAGCAAATCTCTTGCAAAATTCAGCAGAATGACACCATCCTTCATCTTCTCGATGGCTTCCCCGTTGATCATTCCCTTCGTGGAATCCAGCAACGGCACATGGATGGTGATATAGTCACACTGGGCATAGATGTCTTCCACATTGGTCACATGATGAACGGCACGGCTCAGGCTCCAGGCCGCATTGACGGACAGATAGGGATCATAGCCGTACACTTCCATGTCCAGGGCCACGGCGGCGTTCGCCACCTTCACACCGATAGCACCCAGGCCGATGACGCCCAGCTTCTTCCCTTTGATCTCCGTGCCGGCGAAATTCTTCTTCGCCTTCTCCGCCGCCTTTGCGATATCCGGGTCTTCTTTGGAAGCCTTCACCCACTCGATGCCGCTTACCACATCACGGGCGGCCAGCAGCATGCCTGCGATCACAAGTTCCTTCACACCGTTGGCATTTGCGCCGGGCGTATTGAACACCACAACGCCCTGCTCCGCGCATTTATCCAGGGGAATATTGTTCACTCCCGCCCCTGCTCTGGCCACCGCCAGAAGGCTTTCCGGCAGCTCCATCTCATGCATGGATGCGCTTCTCACCAGGATTCCTTCCGCCGTCTTCACGTCCTTGGTTATCTCGTATTGATCCGTAAAATTTTTCAATCCTACTTCCGCAATAGGATTCAGACAATTGATTTGAAACATATCTTCCTCTTTTCTAAAGTTATTTTCATTCTGATTCCATTGTTTGCCACTTTAAAGATCCCTTGAAAGTAACAAAGAACCTTATTTCGTATTTTCCGCCTCGAACTTCTTCATGAACTCCACCAGCTTCTCCACGCCCTCTATAGGCATTGCGTTGTAAATGCTGGCCCGCATACCGCCCACAGATCTGTGGCCCTTGAGATTCTCGAAGCCGGCTTCCTTTGCCTCTTTGACAAATTTTGCATCCAGCTCTTCGCTGCCTGTGACAAAAGGGACATTCATCAGAGAACGGTCCTCCTTCCGGACTGTCCCCCGGAACAGTTTGCTCTCGTCCAGATAGTCATACAGAATCTTCGCCTTTTTCTCATTATATGCTTTCATGGCCTCCAGGCCACCCTGCTTTTTCAGCCATTTAAACACCTTGCCGCAGATATAGATGCCGTATGCCGGAGGTGTGTTGTACAGAGAGTCATTGTCCGCGTGGGTCTTGTACTTCAGCATGGTAGGCGTGCCGGGCAACACATCCTCCGTAATCAGATCCTCCCGGATAATCACGATCACCACGCCCGCAGGCCCTATGTTCTTCTGCACGCCGCCGTAAATGACACCGTATTTTGTCACATCCACAGGTTCCGACAGGAAGCAGCTTGACACATCCGCCACCAGAGTCTTTCCCTTTGTGTTTGGCAGGGTCTTGAACTTTGTGCCGTAAATGGTATTGTTCTCACAGATATAGACATAGTCCGCATCCTCGCTGACGGGCAGATCGGAGCAATCCGGAATATAGGAAAAGGTCTCATCCTCCGAGGAAGCGATCTTGTTGGCCTTACCGTAAATCTGCGCCTCCTGGTATGCCTTCTTCGCCCACTGTCCGGTTACAATATAATCCGCCACCTTATTCTTCATCAGGTTCATGGGAATCATGGCAAACTGCTGGCTGGCTCCTCCCTGCAGGAAAAGTACTTTATAGTTGTCGGGAATCTTCATCAGATCACGCAGATCAGCCTCCGCCTCCTTGATAATCCTATCATACGCTTTGGAGCGGTGGCTCATCTCCATGACGGACATACCCGTTCCCCTGTAATCAAGCATCTCATCTGCGGCTTCCTGCAATACTTCCTCCGGCAGCACCGCGGGCCCTGCGGAAAAATTATACACTCTGGACATTTATTCTCCTCCTCATATCTTGTATGAAATCATATCTAGTATAGAATACTCGTTTTCGACACTTTAGTCAACTGCATTGTTAAACTATTTTGAGGTTTGTTTTGCGTCTATCCATGCAAAACTGTCAATAAAAAATGATTACCGGGGTTCCGACCTCCGCCATATCATACAATTCTGACATTACATCCACAGGTGTGTTGATGCAGCCGTGAGAGCCGTTGGTCTTATAAATTTCTCCGCCGAATTTTGCCCGCCAGCCGGCATCATGAATTCCCACGCCACCATTCACAGGCATCCAGTATTTCACCAAAGTGGCATACCCCGGTCCCCGCAGCGTTCTGTTGCGCTCTTTTCCATAGACAAAGTCGATTCCCTGAGGCGTTCCCATCCTTCTGCCTGTGTCGCCGGTTACCACATCTGTCTCCAGGATCAGCTCTCCTTCCGCATAATAATACATCTTCTGGGTTGTCAAATCAATCTCAATATAGGTATCTCCTATGTCATCCAGTCCCCGCACATATCCCTGCCGGAGATATACGGGAGTATGTATCTCCGTGTCTGTCCTGTTTTCCCCGTCTCTGAGCGCTTCCAGGAGATATTGTTTCTCTGCCTCCACATCAAGTTTCGTACCATAGGTATCATATTTTACTGTGACCGTATCTCCCCTGGTGGCTTCAAATTCCCTTTCCGTACCACAGGTATTGTATTCAGCGGCAATCTGATCCACCCATGCCAGAACCGCCTCTTCATTCAGCACAATGTTCCCTGCTTCATCCAGGACCGGACATCCGTCCCCTTCCACTTCCAGAAATCCCGCTGTGATATCCGGCGTCAGAGCAATCTTTTCCGCCCCCATATCGTACAGAATTCTGCCGCTTCTGTCTGTAAATTCACAGACCTGCCGCCAGATCTCACGCTGCATTTTGTCCGCCGCACTGTCGGGAAGCACTTCATAACACTCCCCCAGCTCCACAGTGGTAATCCCTTTCTCCAGGCATCCTTTCAGACAGGCGTATGCCTTTTCCTCATTCAGCCGTCCGGCATTGCCGTCCTGAAAGGTAAATCCTTCCTCTCCATAGCAGACCTCTACGCTGTCCGGCTTTTCACGCTCCTCTTTCACAAAAGGAAGCGCCGAAAAGCAGCCGCGAAGCATTTCCTCCTCCGCGGAATACTTTCCGGCGACAATCTCGCCTGTTATCGGATTCTGCAGATTTATCAGCCAGTCAAAAAGGGTACGCTTCCGCAGATAATTCTTCAAAGCCGCTGTATAATCCGGCCGGATACCCGCGGCATCCATCTCTATTTCCCAGGAAATGCCATCGGCATCCACCACATACAGCATGGAGGATGCCTCAGTCGCATTTGCCAGCTCTTCATTTACCTGCTCTATTGTCTTACCTGTACAATATACGCCGTTAATCCATGTATTGACAGGAAAATGATTGCGATAATACATTGTCAGCGCCACAAAACCGCCCAGAATCAACAGTATACCGCAAAGCAGAAATCCTGCCATAAAACGCATTATCTTTTTCATTGGAATACTTAAAGTCCTGTATTTATTCTTTTTTCAGATCTTCTCCGTCAAAAACTTCCGTAATCGGCGCTCCCGCAGGAACCATGGGAAATACCTTGTCATCCTCGGGAATCATGCATTCGATTAATACCGGTGCTTTCAGAGCAATGGCTTTCTCCAGGGCAGGTCCGATCTCCTCCTTCTCCGTTACTCGAATGGCCGCACAGCCCAGGCCTTCCGCAACCTTGCAGAAGTCAACCTTATCGCTGAGAATTGTCTGTGAATATCGCTTTCCGTAGAACAATGTCTGCCACTGACGGACCATTCCCAGCAC
>JAAWLQ010000011.1 GCA_022797995.1 Lachnospiraceae bacterium | reverse complement strand
GGATATCGGCCATCTGCTTATTATGAAGAACATGGAAGTAGAGCGGGATATGCTTACTCAGTTGTATTCCAAGCAGAGTTTTTATACCGTTCCCGCACAGTCACATGCCCCGCATCCCTTGATGTCCACATGATCGGCATGACATTTGTAATTGGAATTGTACACACATTTCACTGCCTCGCAGTCAATGCTGATGGTCTTGCTGGGATGCACCACCGAACTTTTAAAAGAGTCCATCCCCTCTCTCCTCTGTGTAAAGCTTTCGCAACAGGTACCCTCACAGCTGCAGGCATGCTGTCCGCCTACCATAATGTCACCCTTGCAGCACAGATGCTCCTCATTGTAACCACAGTTTTCTACCGCACATTTTAAATCCGCCATATTCGTCTCCTTTCGCGCCGCTTCCGGTCCTCACGGATCCACTGCAAACGGCGCGGAAGCGGCGGTTCCGGGCAGACCGAACTTCCCAACTTCCCCTGCGCAGATTGTGGGCATTTACCAATGCAAGCCGTTCTGTAGGGTCAGGATTTGCGCCAATTCCCCTGCGCAGTTTGAGGGCATTTGCAGTCTGTCGGAATTAGTATGCCGCATTCCGGCGGTTCTATTCCGGTTATTTCAGGCAAATTTCCGTTTTTTGCCAAAAGTCAGGCACCGGATATCCAGGCCGTTATTTCGTCTCTTCCTGCTGCTCTTCTCTCCGAATCTCTTTTGTGCGGATTTCCTCACAGATCTGCTCCAGGAATTCTGCCAGAGGCTTCTGTCCCTCATCCCCCGCGAAGCGGCTTCTGACGGATACCAGTCCCTCTTCTTCCTCCTGCTGCCCCACCACCAGCATATAGGGCACACGGGCAAGTCTGGCCTCCCGAATCTTAAATCCGATTTTCTCCGAGCGGTTATCCACTTCCGCATCGATATCTCTGGCACGCAGCTCTTTCAGTACTTTTGCCGCATACGCTTCGTACTTTTCAGAGATGGGCAGCACGCGCACCTGCTCCGGGCAGAGCCATGTGGGGAATTTCCCGGCATATTTCTCAATCAGCCAGGCCAGCGTCCTCTCATAGCAGCCCATGGAAGTCCTGTGGATAATGTAAGGCCGGATCTTGTCGCCGTTCTGGTCGATATAGTACATGTCGAACTGCTCCGCCAGAAGCGCATCCCACTGAATGGTAATCATGGTGTCTTCCTTGCCGTATACATTTTTCGCGTTGATATCCACCTTCGGGCCGTAAAACGCCGCTTCGCCCACATCCTCCACAAAAGGAATCTCAAGCTCTGTCAGGATGTCCCGGATATGCTGCTCCGTCTCATTCCAGACCTCCGGTTCCCCGATATACTTCTCTCTGTTCTCCGGATCCCATTTGGACAGATGATATGTCACGTCCTCCTCCACTCCCAGAGTGGTCAGGCAGTGCTTCGCAAGGGCGATGCAGCCCTTGAATTCCTCCACCATCTGGTCGGGGCGGACCACCAGATGTCCCTCCGTGATGGTAAACTGGCGCACACGGGTCAGTCCGTGCATCTCGCCGGAATCCTCGTTGCGGAACAATGTGGAAGTCTCGCTCATTCTGTAGGGAAGGTCACGGTATGATTTTTGCGTATTTTTGTATACATAATACTGGAACGGGCAGGTCATGGGCCGAAGGGCGTACACTTCCTTATCCTTCTCCTCATCCCCCAGCACGAACATGCCTTCTTTATAATGATCCCAGTGTCCCGACATTTTATACAGATCGGATTTCGCCATCAGCGGCGTCCTGGTGCGGACATAGCCCCACTCCTTATCTTCCAGATCCTCAATCCACCGCTGAAGCTTCATCAGCATCTTCGTTCCTCTGGGTGTAAAGAGCGGCAGTCCCTGACCGATCACATCCACGGTGGTAAAAAGCTCCATCTCCCGGCCAAGTCTGTTGTGGTCCCGGCGCTTTGCATCCTCCATACGCTCCAGATGCGCGGCCAGTTCCTCTTTCTTATTATAAGCCGTTCCGTAAATGCGCTGCAGTCTGGCCTTATCGGAATCTCCTCTCCAGTAGGCCATGGAGGAAGAGGTCAGCTTAAAGGCTTTGACTCCCTTCGTGCTCATCAGATGAGGGCCCGCGCACAAATCCACGAATTCTCCCTGCCTGTAGAAGGAAATCTCCGCATCCTCGGGCAAATCCTGAATCAGCTCCACTTTGTAGGGCTCCTGACGCTCCTTCATAAATTCGATGGCCTCGGCCCTGGGCAGAGTAAATTTCTCCAGCTTCTCACCCTTTTTGATAATCTTCTTCATCTCCGCTTCCAGAGCGTCCAGATCCTCCCTTGAGAAGGCCTCATGGTCAAAATCATAATAAAATCCTGTGTCAATGCTGGGACCGATAGCCAGCTTCGCGTCGGGGAACAGATTCTTCACCGCCTCCGCGAGCACATGGGAGGCCGTATGGCGAATGGCCGCCAGGCCTTCCGCGTCGCCTGCCGTGCAGATGCTCAGCTCACAGTCATGGTTGATAACTGTCCGCAGGTCCACTGTGTTCCCGTCCACCTTCCCACAGCAGGCAGCTCTCGCCAGGCCTTCGCTGATATCAGCCGCGATCTCATATACGCTGAGCGCGTTTTCATACTCCTTCACAGAACCGTCTTTCAATGTGATTTTCATTTTCCTCTTCCTTCCTTCTTTATCTTTCTTCTTACATTTGTGACCTGCATACTACATCAGCCATAAACCCTCAGACGCCGGTATACACACAAAAAGTCCCCTGCAATATCTCTATTGCAAGGGACGTATCATCTCCTGTGAACGCGGTTCCACCCTTGTTGCAGCCTTTCCGCACTTATACAAAATGCACAAAACCTGCCGCCTTAATTTGCCGATAACGGTTGCCCCGGGCTCTGTTAAAGCCACTCCGAGATGGTCTTCGCAATGCTTTACGTCAAGCCGCTTCCAGCACCGGTCTCCCGGGCAGCTCTCTCTGAGACGCTCCACAGTCTACTTTTCTCTTCAACGTTTTCTTCATCATAATCCTTTTTTGCAAAAATGTAAAGCATTTTTGTCTCGCGATGACCAGTTTTATCAGCCCACGCTTTTACCGGCTTTCTATTTTCTGTCCGCCGCGATTACTTCCACAATATAGCTTTCCACTTCCTTGCGGCTGATATTCAAAGCCACAGCCAGCTCGCCGTACAGATTGTCCTCCGCCATGTGAAAATATTTCGCGTCCACTGCGGTCACCTTTCGTCCTGCCTGAATCCGCTTCTGCTTCCTCATATAGATCGTTTTGATAATCTTTACCAGGTCTTCACAGTCGTTTGTTCTGATGCAGTCTCTGTACATCTGCTCCGAAAGCTTGTCATTCGTAATGACCAGCATCGGGATGTTCGGAATCTCCTTTATCAGCTTCTCGGCTTCCTCCCGCTCAAGCACCTTTCTCATGGACTCCTTCGGAGAATCCACCGGTACATATACGGTGCTTCCGGACATATATAAGGGCTTCAAGATATAGTATTCCCGCTCTTTATCCACCCCTGTAATATTCAGAGTCGTGATATTCTCCACCGTACAGACACCCTTGTTGCCACATATCACATAATCACCTATTCCAAACACCAGAACCTCACTTTCCGCATACTTGCCGACTACCAAACACCTCCACTATATGTTATAACCATATTTTAACAGATTTAATCCGGAAATGTCAGCAAAATATACGAATTGGAATAAATTTTGTGAAATATGCCCATAGAAAAGCCCATATACATTGTGTGATAATAAACATTTACCTTAGTCAATGACCTTGACGCTCTCTATCACCGGCTGACTGTCCTTCTGTTGTATGGTACCAGTCCCATCTCTGAAAGGCCAGTCATACTCACAGACAGCGTCAACCACCTCTATTCCCTCCGTCACATAACCGAAGCAGGCATACTTTCCGTCCAGGAACGTACTGTCCTGATGTACGATGAAGAACTGTGAGCTGGCGCTGTTCATGGCGTTGGAGCGTGCCATGGAAATGGCGCCCCGGGTGTGGGACAGATTATTTTCCACACCATTTTCGGAAAATTCTCCCTTGATTGTCTTCGTTGAGCCACCGCCGCCGGTGCCTAACGGATCGCCGCCCTGCATCATAAATCCCTCTATAATGCGGTGGAATGTCAGTCCGTCATAAAAGCCGCTCTCTGCCAATTCCAGAAAATTCTCCACTGTCAGAGGCGCCGCGTCCCCGTCCAGCTCCACGGTAATCGTGCCGTAATCTTTTACGGTGATCTCCACATGATGCTTGCCGGAAGCGTCGTTTTCCTTGCCGCAGCCCGCCAGAGCCGCCATGAGACTCATCAGTAACAGAACTACCATCAATCGCTTTTTCATTGTCCTACCTCCCGCCCGCTGAATCGGGCATTCGTTTCATTTTCAGAATGGAGCATTCAGCCTTTTCTCCATGTTCTGGTTTTCAAATAGAATCCACGCTTTACGAGAATTCTACAATAGAATTTTGATAATAGAATTCAAGAACAGAATTCCATTGTCATGAATAAATACTACTGCCGACTGTGTGGCAACGACAAAGCCACCACAGACACTCACGCCTGTGATGGCATAACATGCAAAACACATTATACAGTAAAATCAAATCTCTGTCCAGTAGGATTCTGCTGCTCTTCCTTCACCTTGCTCCAGTCTACCTGGCTGATCTTCTCCGCCAGCTCCTCCACAGTGTCGGCAAACACGGTGGTGCGCTTCTCTGCGTTCTTTCCGTGAGCGCGGTATTCCGAGGCCTCCGCTCTCCGGGTCTCCCTTGCGGCTTCTCTCTTGTCCTCCCGCTGTCTCTCGATGCGCTCCCGCTGCTTCTCGCTGTTCTTCTCCAGCTCCGCGAAGAAGGAAACTTCTCCGTCGTCTCCGATGGCAATACCGATGCGGGATATATCGTCCGCCTTATCTCCAAGCTGTGTCTTCATTTCATCCAGTTTGGATACGGCTGCGTCAAGGGTCTTCAGATTCTTCTCCTTCACGCTCTCGTCCGCCGCCATCTTCTCCAGCTCATCCGCCGTAAACAGTGCGCTGTACTCGCCTGTGCCTCTGGACAGCAGCTCGGCCGCCTCCTCGTCTGTCTCGTAATCCCCTACGATAAAGTCCATGTTCTTGTAAGTCTTCTGAAGATCCTTCAACAGCTTCTGGGCCGCTCTGCTCAGCTCGGGTGTCTTCTTATCGCTGCCCGCGGCGCCTGTTCTTTTCGTCCTGTCAGCCCTGGCGGCGCTGTCCTTATCCCTGGCTGCCTGCGCTGTCCTGTCATAAAGATTGTTCTGATAATAACTTCCTATTTTCTCCATTTTGCCCTCCATTGCTTTCCCGAAGCATTCCTTTTGCTTCGTCATGTCCGTTTTCTCAGACTCATATTTCCGCGATTCCTGACTATGACATGCCCGCTTTCCATGATGCATGCTGCTACATTCACAGTCTACTGTTTTTTATTTCGGCAAGATTGCGGAAAACTTTACCTGCTTTCCACGTTTCTTTCGATAATGCTTAAGCTGTAAATAATCCTTTTGTCAGCTTCAAATTCCCGGCAATAATGCCTTGCACGCAACAGACAAATATTCTATAATATCCTTTAAAAGTAGATCAGGAGGAACCCCTATGAATTATCGGCAATTAGGAAAAACCGGACTTATGGTCAGCGAAATCGGCCTGGGCGGAGAATGGCTGGAACGCCATAACACAGAAGAAGTAAAGCAGGTGATCGACCGCTGCGGGGAAGCGGGAATCAATATTCTGGACTGCTGGATGTCGGAGCCGAATGTGCGCTCCAACATTGGAAAGGCCCTGGCCGGGAAGCGTGAAAAATGGTACATACAGGGCCATATCGGCTCCACCTGGCAGAACGGCCAGTATGTCCGCACCAGAGATCTTCCCCAGGTCAAAATCGCCTTCGAGGATCTGCTCAGCAGACTGCAGACCGATTACATTGACCTTGGAATGATTCACTTTGTGGATGAGCCCGCGGAATTTCATCGAATCATGGAGGGAGAGTTCTTCCAGTATGTGAAAGAATTGAAAGCAGCCGGCCGCATCCGTCACATCGGCCTCAGCACCCACAATCCGGAGGTGGGAAAGCTGGCTGCGGAAAGCGGTGAGATTGAAATGTTCCTATTCAGTGTCAATCCCGCCTTCGATATGCTGCCCGCCACCGAGAATATCGACGATTATTTTGCGGACAGTTACGATGAAAAGCTGAACGGCATCTCCCCTGAACGGGCCGAACTATACAGGATATGTGAGCAAAACCAGGTGGGCATCACTGTGATGAAAGGGTATGCGGGAGGACGTCTGTTCAGTCCGGAAAACTCTCCCTTCGGCGTGGCTCTCACTCCGGTGCAATGCCTTCACTATGCGCTGACCCGTCCCGCCGTTGCCAGCGTCATGGTGGGCTTTGACACAGTGGCGCATGTGGATGCCGCCGTCGCCTATAAGACCGCCTCCATGGAGGAGAAGGATTACGCAAGTATCCTGGCCAAAGCGCCCCGCCACGGCTATTACGGCCAGTGCACCTACTGCGGTCACTGCGCACCCTGTCCCGCGGGCATTGATATCGCTATGGTGAACAAGCTCTATGACCTGGCCCTCATGCAGGAAAAGCTGCCTGACAGCCTGAAGGCACATTACAGCCAGCTCACCGCAAACGCGGAGGCCTGCGTTGGGTGTCACAGCTGTGAAAGCCGCTGTCCCTTCGGTGTAAAAATCGCGGAACGGATGGAAAAGACGAGGGCTCTTTTCGGTTAAAACCTTTTCTTCAATGCCCTCTCCGTGGGAATAATGGGCAGCATCATGACGATACATTCCACAATGCACTGGATGCCGCCCCAGAGTCCCACCGCATCCTCTCCTTTTCCGATACAGGGCAGCATGGCAGGCCCGGACAAAATAAGCATCCCCAGCCCTGTCAGGAGCCACAGCCTTCCCATATAGGCATGAGCGAAAGCCCATGCCTCTTTGCTTGCCATGGATCTGGCGGTCCGGTACCCAAAGATACCGTTAATCTCTCCGGGCGGACGACGCAGAAACAATATACCAAATCCAATCATTGTCAAAGGAATCAACAAGTTCATACAAAGCATAAATATCCAGAAGCCCATATTCTTTCTCCCCGGGTTCTGCCTGACTTTTGATCTACAGTCCCTGTTCTACTTTTTTTCATATTTACTCTGTATTACCAGAATGTACACCGCCATGGCGGCTATGGTTTCCGCCATCACCCCCAAAACGGAAATGATAACGCCTGCGGAATTCTGTCCCCCCAGCAGAGGCAGCCCCAGAAGCATAAACACAATACCATATACAATAAACAACCGCCCCACCGCCCTGTTGTATGCCTTCACATCCTGCATGGGCAGTACCTTTACATTATTAAAGAATCCTACTTCTTTTTTGGCAAAAAAGGCGGCGATTCCCATTCCCACCAGCAGGGCTCCCCCGATAAGCCACAGAATAAATCCCAGTATCGATCCGTCTCCCATCGTTATTCTCCTTTTTCAAAAGGAATCTGACCAGCATTTCCTAAGTATTATTGTATTCCCTGGCAGCACTTTTATCAAGCTTCCTCAATGAGCCTTTTGAAAAAATTAAGGAAAACCTGACAGGATTCTTTAGATTAAAAGCATATCATGAACCTATCATTCAAAAGAAAGCTGAGGGTAGAGTATGAGAAAAAAATTCTGGTTATTATTGCTTCTGATTATAGGCATTTCCGCCATTTATATAAAACGTGCCAAAAAGGACATCGACTATATCAATGCAGCATAACAGAACATCGAAAGAGGACCCGCCGGATATTCTTCGCAAGTAGACGAAGCTTTTTCCGACAGGTCCTTTTCATTCTGTCTTCCTTTACCACTCATTGATATTAGGGCGCGGAAGCGTCCGTTTTCTCCCCAAATCACAGATTGCGGATCTGAGAAAGCCTGTGATCGATTGCCTTTATCGCATCCTCCGGCACGCTCACATGACCCAGTATCTTCTTCAGTTTCATATCAGAGAATGCGGCCATGCTCTCCAGAGTCACCTCCGGCCTGTCCGCTCCGCTCTCCTCCGCCTGCTTTTTCACGGCTTCCAGTATTTCCTCCACCGCTTTCCTGCCCTCCGGATTGCTCATGATTCTCCCGAAAGTACAGTCCACGGACAAAAAGTCCTTCCAGTCGCCTGTCACATGTCCTTCCACTGCAGGGGGTGTCATTCCATTCTCTCCAAAATCCCCCAGAACCTCTTTCAGCCAGCCGATACTGTCAGGCACCCAGTCGGATATTCTCTCGCTCATCGCCACATCCCTGCACTGAATAGATGTGTCTCCTGTTGAGAACCCGTGAGGGCCGTGAGAATAAATATGGCTTTCAAAGGAAGTTCCCATTTTCGCCAGGGCTTCCATAAACCGGATGGAATTCATAACCGGCACCACATCGTCATCCCTGGTGGCAAACAGAAAGCAGGGACAGGTATCCTTATCTACCTGCGACACCGTGTCCGGAGCCGTGGCATTACAGCCCTTCACATCCGAGCTCACCACCGCATAGCCCAGAATGGCGGCGTTGGGCCGGTTGACAGACATGGTCGCCGCCGCGGCCGCCAGATGCCCTCCCGCCGAAAAGCCGATGACAGCCACCTTATCCGGGAAAAGCTTCCACTTATCCGCATTCTCCCGAATCAGTGCCATTGCCTGCTCATAATCCTCCAGCGGGTTGGGCCATGTGGCATACTCCATCACAGAATACCGCAGAATAAATACCTGATACCCGGCCTGCAGGTAAGGCATTGCCACAGGGTCCGCCTCCCTGCCCGAACAGTGTCGATACCCTCCGCCCGGAAGCACCAGAATCGCCGGGCGCCTGTGCACATAGCCAAACTCTCCCTCCACCTCCAGAAGATATGCAGTCATCGTCACATTCCTCTCCTGATTCAGTATAATTGTCTCTGTCCTCATGATAAACCTCCGTTCCAGTCAATTTTGTATTCAAATTTTTCTTTCACATTCTCTCTATGCGTAACCATGATCACGCTCTCCTCCGAAGGCAGGATATTCTCCAGTATCCTATCCTCCGTCGCTTCATCCATATGGGCTGTGGGCTCATCCATAATCAGAATTTTATGGGGCCTGGCCAATGCCCTGGCAATGGAAATTCTCTGCTTTTCCCCAAACGACAGTTCCCTTCCGCCCTTTCCGATTACGGTATCCTTTCCTTCTCTTAAGCCGCTGTAAAATTCCTGCAGCTCTGCTCTTTTGATGGCATTTTCAAGTATTTTGCTCTTTTCAGCTCCATCCACAGAATCCCAGTCATCACCGAATAATATATTCTCCTCTACCGTACCATTCATTATAACAGATGATTGCTCAACATAGCTAATCTTTTCTGCAAGTTTTTCTCCGGATATTTTATGATTTCCCACCAGCAGAGCTACTTCTCCCGATTCAGGTTGATATAAACCACACAAAAGCTTCAAAAATGTACTTTTTCCACAGCCGCTCTCCCCGTCCAGCAATATTTTTCCCGGAAAGTCTATTTCCAGATTCTTATCGGAAATCACAGGAAGATTTTCATAGGAAAAATGAACATGTTTTATTACATATCGAACTGTTTCTTTCTCCCCTTCAAGGTATGTTGACTTTCCTTCTTTATGGGAGGTTCTTAAGATTTCTGTTTTGGTGCTGATTTTTTCAATGGAGACAAATACATTATTAAACTCCGCAACCAAATATGGCAGGGAAACAAAGGGCCAGTTGATAGCATCTGACAAATTCATAAAAGCAAACAAAACCGCCGTATTTATCATTCCTGCGTGAATGAACAGGATTCCCAAACCGATCCACAGGATCGTTGTAAAGATGCCAAGTCCTGCGCTGAGCACTTCAAACAGAATTACTTCTCTTTCATACTCGTATTGCTTTTCTTTCAATATACCAAAATCATTTTCCGCCAGCTTTTTAATAAATCTATTTCCTTTTGCCGTATGCACGTCCTGTAAGGATACTATTGCTTTTTGAATCCCTTCCCGGCTTGTTTCCTGCATCTTCGTGATTTCTTCATAGCCTCTGTATATTTTGGCGGAAAATATCCTTGGCAGGATAATGGAAATCGCGGTTAACATCACGATAGCCACCACCAGCAGCCAGGAATATATCAGACCATAGGCCAGGACAACCAGGAACTGAATTGTGCCGGAAATAATGGGTAAGAAATTCTCCTGGAACGACTTTGATACATTTTCAATATCCTGTTCCACCAGCTCGCTTATCTCCCCATGCCCCTGCCTCTTTAAGGTAATATAGTCGGCATCCAGTATACTTCTCATGAATTCCTTTCTTATCCTGCTGCCGATCTTAAAGCTGATCTTTGCAAGCTTTTTACTTACAAGTACCTTAAAAAGCAGAAAAGAAGGCATGGTAAACAGCAGAATAAGCATCCATTCGTTCCTGCCGCTAAAACTGGTTTCTTCCGTAAGCTTTTGCAGCATAACGGAAATGGCAATTACAAAAAATGTATAAAAACAATCGGCAATCAGATACAGAATGGATGTAAGCAGGATACTGCTGTCTGCTAATGGAGAAAGTGTCTTTATATAGGTCCGTATTTTTTTCATACTGTTTTTCTCCCCTTGATAATATAGGTCCGATCAGCAATAGAGTCCAGATCCCTGTCATGTGAAATGATAATAATACCCAATCTGTCCCTCTTATCCGCGATGAACTCTAATGCGTCCTTTATATTCTCTTTATCTATGGATGCAAATGGTTCATCCAATATCACGAACTCCTCCGCCTGTAACATTGTACGGATCAGGCATAGACGCCTTTTTTCTCCTTCCGAGAAGTCAATCTCTGTCCCTATGATGGTATTTAATCCTGCCGAGCTTTCATTAATTTTATCGAACAGGTTTAACTTCTTTAACGCATCAATCACTTCCTCTTCCCCTATATCTTCGTTTTCCATTCTCAGATTATCTATAACAGAAGCCTGAAGTAAATGATTACCGGAAGAGAGATAACTCACTTTCAGACTGCTGTCCAGAGGAAAGACATGGTCATACCTGTCCGTAACCCTTATTTCACCTTTTTCAGGTTTTAACCTGTTCAAAATCAGGTGAGCTATTGTTGTTTTCCCGGTTCCGCTTTCTCCGTAGACAGCTACTATTTCATTTCGTCTGAATTCAAAGTCTTCATAAACAATGCTGCAATTTTGATCATAGCGAAAGCTCACATTGTCAAATGCAATCTTACTTATCTCACCGGGGGCCTGTGAAATTTTGCAACAGTTCGGAGACCTGTCCGAACTGTACGGCAGATCTTCGGATGCCTTGCAGGACACAGTATCAAGAAATGCTTTTAGCCTTCCGTCAGAATTGGTATACTCATTTTTTGCAATCATTACATCCTGAATGTCTATGAAAGGATAGAATATACTTCCAATCAGCACATTAATCATTCCCACAATCATTCCCGCATTTTCACGGATATTCAACAATGGAATCCTCTGCGAGGATTCTATTGTCATGAATAAAAAGCAGGCGAATAAGACGGTAGTGATCTGCAAGGTCATAATCCCGAATGTGGTGAAAGCTTTCAGCATATTTTTCTTATAATCAAGGCAAAGAGAATTTTCTTCCTTCTTTTTTTCATTTTGGTCAAATCTTCTGACAAAAAAGCCCTTCCCCTGATATATTTTAATGATCTCTGATGCCTCGAACATATCATAAAAGACACCGCTTACTGATTCGTTGATTTTGACAGCCTGCGCATTTAGTTTCCGTATAATGTTGCCGTATCTATGACTGAAATAATAAAAAACCAGCAACAACAAGGTGGATACCAACCCTATATAATAATTGGAAAAATATAAATAAGCCAGTCCGCCAAATATACTGAACGCTATTTCTGCAAATTTGAATACCACATCCTTCTCACGATTTGCAATTATTTTCGAGTCATAGAAAATCAGTTTATTTATATGTGATAAGTCCGCGGACATTTGACTGCTTTTGCCGGAATTCAGTGCTTTTTCCATTATGAGATTTCTTAATTTCATTTTCTTTTTTTCACTTATCACCACCTGCAAATGCATTTTAAGAAACAGGAAAACAAAATACAGGAATACCGTAATCATCATAAAAAGAATATACCAATACAGATTTCCTCTTTCATAGGCCAGAGAAATATTGATACTCTTCTCTATTAATATGGAAAGAATCATATTAAAGGATGCAGTTAATAAAATAAGTATAAAACATATAAAATACATACTATCCTACCCTTCCGTCCTTCTCATCCTGCTCAGCACAGCCAGGATCTCATATTTTCTGGGCAAATCCATCCATCTTCCGCACTCGGTGAAAAAAGTGGAATAAACAGATTCCAGCCCTTCCTTCTCCACTTCCTCCAGCAGACGTTCCACCTCCTGCCTTCGGCAAATCCATCTGGGTGACACGTCCTTTACTCCCGGAGACTGCATATCGACAGATTCGGATGCTCCCTGTCCGGAAGCCGTTCCCGGCAGATTGAATCTCTGAAATCTTCCCAGCGGATTCAGCTGTCCGATCAGCCTGCGCACCAGAAAAGCAATGGCACTCAGCTGGGCAAGGCTGGCTATATCATGGAGCATTCGAATGTCGATCTGCTCCTCCCCGAACATCAGGAAGCCAAGCTCTGATACCTTCAGCACCTCGGTGGCAGAGTCTTCCGGACAGATGCTCAGGTAATTGGCATCGATCTCGTCCCTGTTGGTAAAGTCCGCGGGTTCCGGCTTTTTCCCGTTTTCCGAATGTTCCACTTCCTCCGCATACCTTCCATCTTCCAGAAACTTTCCACTATGCGAAACTTTCCCGCATTCGTGGGTATGGCCATACCCCTCCTGCAGCGCTTTTGCCGTTTCCGTCACCTGGGTAATCTGGTAATCCCGCATCATGTAAATCCGATCTGCCACATGCAGATATTCGCTGCTGCCCCCGATGACCAGGATTGTGGACACATCCTTTCTCAATGCCAGTTCCCGGACCCGCTCCACAAACGGTGTGATCGGCTCCTTTTCAATCAGTTCCTTCATCACCGAATCCTGTATCATGAAATTGGTAGCAGATTTGTCCTCATCAATCATCAAAAGTCTCGACCCCCAGTTCACCGCCTCCATGATATTGGCGGCCTGAGAGGTGGAACCGGATGCATGTTCCGTGGAAAAATCCGCCGGATTTCCCCCCGGAATCCATTTGATAAAAGGTGACAGATTCACATGCCGGATGCACCTTCCGTCCTCTGCGGATATCTTCATGGCACTCTCATCTGTGATGACCAGTTCTCTTCCGTCCCCTTCCACATGGTTGTATACCCCGGCGCTCAAAGCATCCAGCAGAGTACTTTTCCCGGAATATCCGCCGCCGGTTATCACGGTGACCCCTTTTCTGAACGCCATCCCCCGGACTCCCGCTGCCTCCACTGCATCTTCCGGCGTGGATACAAAAGGAACCGCGCCATGCAGCGGAGAATCTCCGTCCCTTTCCCGAGGCAGAATGCTTCCGTCCGCCACAAAGGCACAGCAGTCATTCTCCTTAAGCCACCGCCGGATAGCCTCCTGTTTCTCATAAAGGGCAGCGGCTCTTCTCAGGCCTTCCCCATGGAACTCCTCCACAAAACGGTTCACCGCCTCCGGCAGATCATGGGTCAGCATCTGTGCCGCCTTCTTGTGCTTGCCCACAGGAAGCTGCACCTGAATCATGATGCTCACACATGGATAGGCCGGAATCTCCCTTTTGCCGTCAACAGGCTGAATCGCACATGACTTTCCCGGAGCATAGGTACTTAAGCCCCTGTCCCGCAGCCCGTCTATTGGCTCAATAGTATTTTTATTCAGAAGCCTGTAATACTTCTGGGGAACCATCTTCGTCGAAATCACATTCCGCACCAGAACCTTATTGTTCGGCTCATATATAAAATAATGTCCGTGCTCTCTGGCTGTCCGCTTCCGATTATCGTTCAGTTCATTCAGATTGTGAATATAGGGGATAAAGGACCGGAAAATGTAGTCCAGCCCCGCCACACCCGTCTCTTCCAGTTTCAGCTGCTTCATTGGAATATGGATTGTGACCGTTGGCTTCGACAGCTCCAGCCGGTTGCTCTTCGTGATCTCATACCCGATCTCCCCGTCCCAGTACATGGCATGATTATGCACAATGGGGTCCTTATCTATGAAGGTTTCGTACATTTTCCCTTCGTACATTTCCTCGTAAGTCTCACTGGTGGGTTTCATACTCAACAGATAATATTTTAATCTCTTCAATCTTTCTTCTCCTTCGCCCTATCGCGTTTATTTTTTTCCATAATAATTCTTCTATCATTCCGTTTGTTATCAAATTTCTCATTCTCTCGATCATATCCAATCACCTTTCCCTTTCCCGTTTCCATGCGATATTGTCTGATACTGCCCGGGACTGGTTCCAAAAATTCCTGTATTCTCTGATTTTTCCCGGATTTTTCCCAGTCTAACGTGCCTGCAGCCCGCAATTTTGCGCACAAAAAAGACACACCGTTATGATGTGTCTCAAGTCAACAGTTTTCATAATGGTACTTAAAATTTGGCATTTTCATGCCCACTATTCAGTTAAACGAAAGTCATCTCTCCTGTTCTCTTTACCATGACACGTACCTCCTTTAACCGAATTACCGCAGAGCACTCCTGCGATTACTCTTACTATAGCACCACTTTCATAAAATTGCAACTACTATTCTTTTATTTCATCGATATCCGTCATATTAACGCCTGCAACCTGTAATATTGCTTTGAGAACTATATACTCTCTTTTCAATTCCGCATATGTCTCAGCAGCATTCTCTTTCTTAGCCAGCACCATGTACCTTAAAGGGTAAAGTCCTGTTCCATTTTTCCTGAAACAAAAATCTGTTTTTCAGGAAAAGAGGGCCTGCAAAATCACCCTGCCTCCTCCACCTTCACAACACTGCTGATTCCATTCCCTGTCCTGGTCTTGCTGACAAGAATCTTCTTCTCAATCCGCTCCTTCAGCTCCGGGACATGGGAGATAATGCCCACCAGCCGGTTGCCTTCCGTAAGCTGCATCAGCGCTTTCATGGCCTGTCCCAGCGCCTCTTCATCCAGAGAACCAAAGCCCTCGTCTACGAACAGCGAATCCATGCGGATGCCTCCCGCATAGGACTGAATCTCATCCGCCAGCCCCAGCGCAAGCGACAGTGAGGCCTGAAAGGTCTCTCCGCCGGAAAGAGTTCTCACGCTGCGTTCGGTCGCATTATAGTGATCTATGACACTCAGTTCCAGTCCGGCCTTTTTATTGAGATTCCCGCCTTCTTCTCTTTTCAGCTCGTATTGACCGCCTGTCATGGTGAGCAGACGCAGATTTGCCCGCCGTATCATGCGGTCAAAATAGGTCATCTGAATATAGGTTTCCAGCTCTATCTTCTGCTTTCCGTTCAGCATACCGTTTGCCGTGTCCGAAAGGGCCTTCATCCATATGTATTTCTTTTCCACAATGGCAATCTCTTCCTGCCTGGCGCTGACTTTCCGGAGAATGTCCTGATTCTGGAACAATGCTCTGTTCTTCCTGTCCCGTCCGGCACTCAATGCTCTCTTATCCTGCTGCCAGCGCTCCTTCCTGGCCAGCACTTCCTCCTCGCTGAGCATGCCGGCTTCCCCGGCCCCTTCCAGCTGCCTTTTCAGTGTGTCCACAGCAGCCGAAAGCCTTTCGTTCCGCGTCCGGCAGTCCGTATATTCCAGCTCTGCTCTCCTGAGCGTCGCCTCCAACTCCGCCTTCCTGCTCTGTAAGGCCGCGATCCTTTCCTCCGTGTTCTCCCTGGTCCCGTTTCCCAGCTGTTCCCGCAGCCTCTCAATCTCCCTTTTCAGGCTGTCATTCTCCGCGGTTTTCCTGGTCAGCACAAGCCGGGTTTTTTGTATTTCTTCATTGTATTCCCGAATCTGAGCTTCTCTGCCGGGAATCTCCTCCCTGAGCTTCTGCCGTCTCCGCAAATCCTCCTGGTTGCGCGCACACTGTTCCTCCAGTTCCGCAAGCTCCTGGTTCAGCCATTCCTCCGCCTGAATCCCCATTTCAAGGAGAGCTCTCTCATCCTCCTCGGTCAAAGCCTGCGTCTCCTCCCCGGAGACAGCATTCTCTCTCAGGCCTCCTGTTCCTGCCGGATACTCCTGCGGAAATTCAAGGCCCTTTCCGCCGGAGGAAAGAGTCCTCAGATTCTCCCCAAGCAGCCTCGCTCTCTCCGCCCTTCTGCTCTTTACACCCTCCAGCGCCATCTCCTGTCTGTTGATAAGCTCCTTTGTCCGGGCAAGTTCTTCCTCCTCCTGCAAAGCCTTCTCTTTCAGCTGCTCTCTGGACCTGATCTCCTCCCGAAGACTGTCTTCACAGTTTTCCAGTTTCTTCAGATACTGCCCCGCCAGAGTCAGAATTTCAGTCCTCTCGCTCCTCTCCGGCAGAGATTCGATATCTTCCGCCGCCTTCTCTGCCTCTGACATGGAAATGCTATCTGCCGGCAATGCCCCCGTTTTCACCCACAGTGAAAAGGCACCTTCCAGCAGCTTCCCTGCCTCCCGCAGTATCTCCGCCGTCTTTTCCTGCTCTCTTAGCAGCTGTCTCCCGGCGGTTTCTTCTCTTCCCTTCAGCTTTGCGGCGAGCTCTTTCTTCTCCGCAAGCTCCTGCTCCAGCCGAATCTGCTCTTCCTCCGCAGCCGCGGTCTGCCGCTCCAGCGCTTTCAGCTTTTCCGCATCCGTCTCTGCCTGTCTCAGCTTCCTCTCGCTGCCTTTCAGCATTTCCTTCAGGTACTCGGACATTTTCTGCGTATCATCTGTCATGTCTTCCGGGAAAGCCAGTTCCATGCGGATTTCCTGCAGCCGGTTTCTCTTTTCCTCCAGCCGGCCCATGGCCGCATTCATCTCCTGCTGCTTCTGCTGTAATTCTCTCTCTGACTCTCTCTGACTCTTCCCGACCTCCTCCAGCAGAACGTCCAGCTCCTTTTTCCGCCGGCAGTCCTGCTCCGCCTGCCTCAGCTCACAGGCAAGCCTGTCCCTTTCGGCGGCAAGCACCAGCGCCGCCTGTGAAATTCTTTCCTGCAGGCCTGCCTGCGACTGCTTTCCCGGCTCAGGTAACAGACAGTCCTTCCCATCTGTTCCGGACTCTGTTTCAACCATCTCAGGCGGCACGACAGTTCCCTTCGTTTCTCCCCTCAGTCCGTTCAGCTGTGCTTCCAGCTCCCCCAGGCCTTTCTCTATCTGCCCCGCCTGCTCCCGAAGCTGCTCTCCCAGATGTCCCGCCTTCTCACTGAGTCTCTCCGCCTTCGCCTCCGCCGCGGAAAGCTGCTTTTTACATTGATCCAGCGTTCCCTTATCCGGCGCAGTTTCAGGAATATATGCCGGCGCCGGATGATGAACGGAACCACAGACCGGGCACGCTTTTCCTTCCTCTAATGTGCCTGCGAGCACTCCCGCCTGGGCATCCAGAAACTGCTGTTCCAGCTTCCGGTATCTGTCTCCCAGCCTTTCCTTTTCCTCCGCCGCCTGCCGGTATTCTTCCCGGACAGCGGACAGATTCTCTCTTCGCTCTTCCCAGAGCACCGTTTCCCCGGAAAGGTTTTTCCTCTTATCCTCCGCTTCTTCCCATTTCTGCCGTTGCTGTCCCAGAATCAGAAGGCGGGCGTCCGCATCCTTTATCAGCTCCCACTCCGCCTGACAGAGATTCATCCGCCGCTGTTCTTCCTCTGTCCGGAGACGCATCCGGCCGCAGTCCGCTTCCAGTATCTTTACCGCCTCTTCGGAAGCCTGCAGTTCCTCTGCCTGCTGTCTGAAGGTCTGCTCTCTCTTCCGGGCCTCCCCGGTCACGTGGCGGCAGCGAATCAGTTCTTCTCCCGCATTTTTCAATGTTTCCTGTTCCTTCTGCCGGCTCTCTCTCTCCCGGGTCAGTTCTTCCGCCCGTTCTGTCAGCGCCTTCAGCACTTCCCTTACCCTGGCGGCTTCCCTCCGGAGCGAATCACTTTCTCCCGCCTCTTTCTCCAGTTCTTCCTTCTGCCTTTTCAGCTTCTCCCATATTTCCCCGGTCCGGGAAAGCCTGCTGTCCCTGTCATTCAGCGCTTCCGCTTTCTCCCTCAACCCGGCGGCAGACAGGCCCAGCGCCTCTGCCTCTCTCCTGTATTCCGCCGTTTCCGCCTCAAGCTTTCGCTGCCTTTCCGCCTCCTGGGCCAGGCCTTCCTTCTGCTGCCGGAGATTCTCCTGCTGCCCCGCGATATTGCCCTTTTTATGATCCAGACGTTCCTTCTCCTCCCCTGCGGCGGCCAGAGCTGTAAATGTATCCTGTTCCTTTTTCAGCTCCTCCTCCAGTATCTGCTTTTGGAGAGAAAGTTTTTCCTCCTTTTCCTTATCCGCCAGAATTTCAATATCCGCCGCCTGCCTGCTTTTCTGCTCTTCCTCCAGTCTCTCGAACAGCTCCAGCTGCTTTCCCGCTTCCTGAATCTGTGCTTCCAGCAGAACACATTGGCTTCCCTCGTTTTTCGCCTTCTCATAATAAGCTTCTTTGCCGCTCAGTTCGGACTGCAGCTCTTCCAGAAGCTTCTGATTCTCTTCCAGTGCTTTTCTCTGTTCCTTCACATGCCGGAGATTCCCGATCAGCCGGTCCTCCTCCTGAATCTGCCCCTCCAGAACCTCCAGCTGCGCGTTCAGTTCCGTTAACGCCGCCTCCTCTTCCCCGCACAGCTCTCTCAGCAGCTCCATGCCTTCGCCGACTCTGCCGTCAAACTTCTCCTTCTTCAATTCTGTCAGCTTTACCGCCGGACGCATGTCCTCCATATCCTCACAGACAATACCGTCCATGTACTGATTGATGCTGCGCTTCAACTCCTCGTATTCCCGCCATTGAAGTCTTTCCGCAGCTTTCAGCTTCTCCTGCACATTCCTGTACAGACCGGTGTTGAATATCTGACGAAAAATGTTACCTCTCTCTTCCGTTCCGGCCAAAAGCAATTTCTGAAAGTCACCCTGTGCGATCATTGCTGTCTGTGTAAACTGCCTGCGGTCCAGACCAATCAGCTCCGTTACCGCCTTCGTCACCTCTTTCGTCTTCGTCACAGGGCTTCTCCCGTCCGGATACAGCAGTACCGCATCCGCCTTCTGGAGCGTGAATCCGGTTCCCCGCCCCTTCGGCCTCAGATATTCCGGATTTCTTCTCACAGTGTACTGTTTTTCCCGATACATAAATGTAAATTCCACAAAAGTGGGAACCTCATCCCCGGCATACTTGCTGCGGAACATATCCGACTTCCGCACATCCCCGCTGGCTTCCCCATACAGCGCAAATGCAATGGCATCAAAAACAGTGGTTTTCCCTGCTCCGGTATCCCCGGTGATCAGATAAAGTCCCTGTCCCCCGAACCGGCTGAAATCAATCTCCGTCTCATCCGCATAGGGCCCGAATGCACTGATGATAAGCTTTACCGGTTTCATGATTTATACTCTCCCCTCTTCTATCATTCCCTTTACATATTCCGTCTGCTCGGTGCTCATAGGCTGATTATTCTGCAGCTCATAGAATTCTTCGAACAGCTCCAGTTCCGATTTCCGCTCCACTTCCGGCACCGTTTCCAGCATCTGATTCTGCCTGGTCCGATGATTGTCATAGACAAGGCGCATCAGATTCGGATAAATAATCCGCAGCTTCTGCAGGCCGTCCGGGATGTCCTCCTCGTCCGTCAAAGTGACCTGCACATAATCCTCCCTGTTAGTCCCCTGGTAAAAGGACCTGGATGTCACCTCCAGATAAGTGCCCCGGATTTTCCGCATATCCCGAAGCGGCTTCAGCGGCAGGGTGGAAATCTCCGTTCTGCCCTTCTTTCCCACATCCAGAATTGTGACGGATTTCTCCTGTTCTGACTCCGAAAAAGAATATTTCAGAGGCGTGCCGCAGTAACGCACTGTCTCCCGCATGACCCACTGGGGGCTGTGGATATGGCCGAGAGCCACATAGTCAAATTTCTCAAAAATCTCGGCGTCCACATTATCCAGACCGCCCACTGCAATCTCCTCCGACTCGCAGCGGCCTGCTCCGGTTACAAACTGATGTGCCACAAGAATGTTGCGCTTCGCGGTATCCACCTGCATCCTGTCCACGGCAAACTTTACGGACTCCTGATAGGTCTCCGGCAGCTCCGTGTCCGGTTCGCTCCCCAGCACATGCCGCACAGTGGCGGGCTTTACAAAAGGAAGCAGATAGATGTACAATTCTCCGTAACTGTCAGTCAATGTCACCGGTACTGTCTCTCCCCCGTACACCGGAGAGATATACACGTTCCTTCCCCGCATCAGCTGAGCGCCGAAGGCAATCCGCTCCGCCGAATCATGGTTGCCGCTGACCACAAACACCTTTTTCCCTCTGTCCGCAAGCCCTGTGAGAAATCTGTCAAAAGTCTGTACCGCCTCAGCGGAAGGAACGGTCTTATCATAGATGTCTCCGGCAATGATCACGCCCTCCGCATGCTCTGTGTCCGCAAGATTCAGGATCTGTTTCAGAATATATCTCTGATCCTCCAGCATGGAAAATTCATTTATCCTTTTCCCCAGGTGCAGGTCCGAGAGGTGCATCAGTCTCATAGACAGCCCTCCCGCTCTTCCTCTTCCCATTCCTCCGGATCTTCCCGCCTGGCGTTTCTGATAAGCCTCACTATCACATGGTACATTCCCCTGATCACAGAAAATACCAGAAACATACTGATAAAGCCCATCACGCCGAACATAATATCCGCAAATTCCATGGAGCCCGTATGGGTAACCCGCTGGCCGATCTCAATGGCAAAGGTAATCACTATAATCAGGGTAAATACGTAAATCCAGCTGATGACCATGATATGATTGTTCCTGGCCAGCCATTTGAACATGGGATGTACCACAAAAATCATCAGCATCCCCAATGCGCCGATAATCAGAAAATGCAGTTCCTTATCGGAAAAATTGTACTCATAGGCATCATTCAGCTTCAGCAGCCAGCTATGTATCTTCGCAATCAGCTCCACAATCCAGTATAAAAATTTAGTCATCTGTATTCCTTTCTCTTAAAAGCAGTATCCTCTGTCTCCCGGCTCACATCCGGCTCAGTACTCCTTCGCCATCTCGGTAACGCCGTACTTTTTCTTAAAAGCTTCCAGCTCCGAAGCGTCCCTGATAAAGCTTCCTTCCCGGAACTCCCCCGTGTGAATATTCTTAAAGCCTGCCACCTGTTCTCCGTTGCAGATGCTGCATTTCAAGACCGGTTTCCAGTTCTCTCTGTCATAATCCGCCTGCTCTGTCTGCCGTCTTCCCGGCTTCCTTCTTCCAAACATCAGCCTGCCCTCCTGTTTTTCCCATCATATCATTTTTTCCCCCAGGCGGCAACCCTCGCCGGGTACCATTTCTGAAACCATGCTGTAAAAATTCCCATAAGAACCGGTAGAACGGAATTCACCGCTCCGGTCCAGGCGCCCATCCCGGTTCCCATGAGAAAATAAGTCCACACCGGCGTTATCAGATACAGAATTCCCCAGAGCAGCGTCAGGATCCGATTCGTCCGCATAAAAATAGGATTGTTCAGAGAATCCTCGCCATTATACTGATTCATGGAATAGTATGCCGTCAGCGGAATCCTGCAAAGACAGCTCCCTGTCCACATGACCCCAAAGGCAAAATACGCCAGCGGAAGCGCAATCCTCCCCGGCGCTCCCAACAAAACTGCCACGGAAAAAGCTGCCACCAGCACATCTGACAGGAAATCATAGAATGTCTTCCGATTCCTCCAAAGTGCAAACGGTGTCAGCACACAGGCGGCCAGAGCGGCAAAACAGCCCAGATACCCGTCCATGGGAACCGCCGCCCAGAGCACAATCCAGGGGATCAGCAGATTCATCATGTTGGTGCCTTTGTCCGGGTCCAGTATCCCTCCCGGACTTTTCCTTTCTCTCTTCCGGTTCCCGCCTGACTTTTCCGCCGCACCGTTCTTTCCACCGCTCTTTCCGTTGCCTTCTCCGACGCTTTTTCCACTGCCGTTTCCATCGTTTTCTTCGCCGCCCGTTTCTCCGTATCCCCCCGTACCGCCGAAATAAGTATCCCAGTTCAGCATCATGGAAAAATCTCCGGTAACCCGGTACAAATGCTTCATCAACGCCGCATCTCCACGTATCTCTCCCGCGGCTATGGAGCGCCACACCGTAATGGGCGTCTCGATTCTCGTAGTGGCTTTTTTCGAACTATCTGTGAGCACCTGGCTTCCGCTTTCTCCCAGTACCACCTGATAGCATTCATCCAGATCCGTATAGTACATTTCCAGCACCAGCTCTCTGCCGGGATAGCTTTCTTTCCGATAAAGGGCGGCCATCTGCCTGGTGAAAATCAAAGCGTCCGATTCCTGTTCCCCGGTCTGTCTGTCAATTCCCCAGCTGGCGTCCGCCATGCTTTCAAATACTTCCTTCGGATACAGCAGCTGGCTCAGTTTTTCTTCCGTCTCAGGCCGGATGCCGCCTCGCACATATTCTCTTCCCGCCTCCCGCACATAGCTCAGGTATTCTCCCGTCCTCCCGGACAGCTCCGGCACCCGGAACAGCTCCCCCTGCCCGCAGAAAATCGCGGTGTATGCCCCGTCGCCGCAGATATGGTCGAAAAGACTGTACACCCCGTCATAATTTCCCTCCGCGGTATAAAATCCGCAGGTGGAGATGAGAACTGTTTTCTTGCCGCTCATATCATATCGGGAAGGGTGACTGCCATTTCCTCTCTTGCCGGTATTTTCCTCCATAAAGGGAAGCACCATTGGCAGCTGGCGGTCAATCAGGTTCTTCAAACCTCCAGGCACGGTAAAATAGTAGAGCGGAAAGCTCCATATGGTCACGTCGGCCCACAGAAGCTTTTGTATTACTTCCTGCATGTCATCCCGGATGCAGCAGCTTCCGGGGGTTTTGTTCCAGCAGGAAAAGCAGCCGAGGCAGGGCCGGATCTCCAGCTGATTTACCTGGATTTCCTCTGTTTCAAGAGCGTCCTGCGCCTCCCGCATCCCCGCCAGGAACTGCTCCGTCAGTTTCCAGGTGTTGCTTTTTCTCCCTTTCGGACTTCCGTTGATCACAAGAACTTTCATTTCTCCCCATCCCTTTCCAGCTGCGCGATGCAGCTCTCCGCCCATTCCATATTCATCCGCAGGCTTCTCCGTCCATAGTCCACAGTCATCTGCCAGTACTTTGCCTTTTCACCGTCGTCCAGATAGTCGGCATAATTCTCTATATGCGCCGGCACTGCTTCGAGGCCGTGCAGGAACAGTTCACAGCAGGATATCAGACCTTCAAAGTAACGGATATTTTCCTCTCTGCTTCGTTCTCCCATGAAAAATACTTTCATTAATATCGGAACTCTCTGTACTACATTCGGCCCGCTCTCCGACAGCCATCTCAGCAACTCGCTCCGCCCTGTCTCCGTAATCGTATAGATATTCTTGTCCGGCTTTCCCTGCTGAGGCACACAGGTTTTCGAGACCCATGTATTCTGTTCCAACGTCTGCAGCTCCCGGTAAATCTGGCTGGTGCGGGCATTCCAGAAATAGCACAGGGAGTCCCGAAAGACTGTGTTGATTTCGTAGCCTGTCATGTCGTGATAATTCAAAAGACCTAAGATTCCGTGTTTCAGCATTTGAAGGGCTCCTTTCTCATGTATGACTTATATTCTCTACTATATTCCATTTGTGGAATATAGTCAAGGAAATTCCAAAGTCTTCATCGTCTGTGCTTATGCTGGCGACGGGGAGAAAATATCGGTTCAGTTTGCGTTTAGTTCGCAAGGACGGTGCCTTGTGCAAGGACCTTCAAGGTCCTGAGGCCAAAGGCGAATTACCACCAATGGCCAACCCAGGATCTGCCGCTAGAGTTCGAATCCCCGCAATGACAGACAGGGGCCTGCCGCTAAAGTTCAGGTTCTTGCAATAATTTACAAGGGGTCTGCCGCTAAAGTTCAGGTCCCTGCAATAATTTACAGGGGTCTGCCGCTAAAGTCTGGGTTCCTGCAATAATTTACAGAGGTCTGTCGCTAATGTCCAGTTTACCGCAGCGAGTCGGGTTTAAAGCGAAGGTCCGGCAGAGGAGGCCGGGAGCTCTTCCCTCGGCAGGGGTAACGCGCCGATGAACTAACTGCCAACAGAAACT
>JAAWLQ010000010.1 GCA_022797995.1 Lachnospiraceae bacterium | reverse complement strand
CAGTGTCCGCAACATCATTATTGCCAGCGCAAAAAAACAATACGCCATAAATTGTCTTATTTCATTGGTATCCATATATATTTGTGTTAGTGAATAAAGTAATATAATACTATGCCAATTAACATGAAAGTCTTTTGCCGCTAATATCATAACCAAAATGCCTATTGAAAAAAACACCATAAGAAACTTCTGGTAATCCGCACCCACTAAATATAAAAAATTAGACAGGAGAATAAAACCTGATTCAAAGCTCATCGAAAATACTTGTGTGTTATAATAATCAGCATAAAAAGGATAATCGGATGTATATGTGTTTAATCCCATGATAGCCCAAATAATAGGTATAGAAAATATTATGATGATTTTACTATTTTTTTTTATAATAATTCCATATAAGTTCATTATAATTAATAAGCCAATTAATCTCTGAACCATCAAACTCAATCCTCATTATTTTTACAGACTTTTTTGAATGAACAGGACTCTCTCAAAAATAAATACATCTTATTTCTTCTCTCCGTTAAAATATCTGTCGTATATTCCTGTGCAACTTTTACGTTTGTCTTACTCATAGCCTTCAGTTCATCAGGATTATTTAGCAGATGCACTATTTCATCCGCAAAAGCTTTATCATCGTCTGGTGCAAACAGGTAATCGGCGCTAAGTAACTCTGGAACTCCCGCTATAGGTGTAGATATACAGGGAAGGCCAACAGCCATTGCTTCAATAATGGTTCTGGGAAGTCCCTCCATTTTTGTGGGTAATACCATTAAATTGTATTCTGATATCAATTTCAAAAGCTGTTTTTGTCCACATATTTTACCTATAAAATGGATCTTGTTTCCAAGTGAATGATCATTAATATATTTTTGATATTCTTCTACTTTTGTTCCATCGCCAATAAAATCCACTATTATCTTATATCCAGCATTTATAACTCGTTCTGCTGCTTTTATAACAGTATAGTGTCCTTTTATATCTGAATTTATAGAATTCGATACATGAACAATTTTAAATTCACTTTTTCCATCAAACATATTTGCCCGTGGGCCAATGTCCTCCTTATGCAATTCTATTGACGAATAATATGTACAAAAATTAGCCTTTGTAGGATACTTCCGTTGCAAAAAATTTTTGGTAACATATGATGCCGCTACCGCATGTTTGCACATTTTTTTAACCATCAAAGTACTGAATTTACGATATAGAAATGGCATATCTGTAAATGTTTCGGGATCATTAACAACCTCGACTGCATAAGGCATTGTCTTCATATTTCCAATAACATAAGTAAAAAAGCTCTCAACTTGAGCAATTCGAAAAATACAGCAATCACACCCATTTAAAATATGTTTGAAAACCCGAATAAGTTCAGGCATCTTTCTCACCATTTGTTTTATGCCCTGATACCAAGGTAATGGTACTATTTCTATATTAGGCCCACTAACTCTTTTATAGTTCTCCAAGTCCACAGTACCAACTAGTTTTGTTTTTCCCACAATTTTTACTTCATCAAACACTTCAAGATATCTTTTGAAAAAAACATAACTATATACAGAGGATGAATAATAATTATCATTATTATCTTTTACCAAATGGACATTATCGACTATAAGTACTTTCATTGGTCGCTTTCCTTATCTCACATTTCACATGATATACGTCGCTACAGAGCATCTATATTCATTTACATATATAAGCAGAATATACCATTTCATTGCAAATTTGAACCGATTGGTTTTTATTAAGGTTTTGGATAATCAATGTTATAAAATATTAATAATTTAGATCTAGTCATTCGCATCCTTATTTCCTAATCCTCTTCTCAATCCCCAGCTTCTCGTATATTTTAATTCCAAAGCTATAGATCTTTTCCTGACTCTTGAACTTCTCTGTGCATTCCGGCAACTCATGATATGACCACAGCTCCTCTTCAGTAATCTCTAAACGTTTTGCCACCTCACAAAACAATTCTCTGCTTTCTTCTTCACTCAGCGGTGGCTGATCCAGAATTTTAAGCGCTTCATCCCTGGTCATCTGTTCTGTGATTACTAATGTAGACAGCCATGCTCTACGGATATCATGACCAAACCTGGTCGGCACCCAATATCCTTCAAGGAACTTTGTGATCAGATCCTCAAAGTGCTTTTGTCCATATGGAATATATCCATATTCCTGACATAATGTCTCTGCCATTTCCTTCTTTGTAAAGGGAACCAGATTTAATGGCTTCAATGTTTTGACTCCTAATACATACGGAATCCAAAATTTGTGCTTAAAGCCTGTTGTAAATTCATAATGCTTAATTGGCTTCTTACAATATTTCTTGATTACATCCTTTAAATAAGTCCCATCGCCAGTAGGTCCTCCCCCTCTTCCCCAAGACACCGGATCAGCTACAGCTTCTGTAGCAATGTTATATCCATTCAAGATATATTTAATACCAAGCTTTCTTGATAGTTTATCAATCAATGCTATAAATGCGTGATCTTGAGGTACATCTAAAGATTCAAGTCCTGTACGAAACCATGCTAACTGTAATTCCCGCATTTCTTCCCAGTCCATCTTTTCGATGTGCAATTCAACCTCAAGCTTATCTGTAAGTCTCCTGATATTTTCTTCTGCCACAGGAAGATTCCAGCCAGCATCAATATGGAAAACATACGGTCTCAGTCCCCACTCCTTAACTGCCAGATGAAGCATATATGAGCTGTCCAGACCGCCAGATAAGCCTAAAATGCAATCATACTTTTTCCCTTTTCCACTTTCCTTAACCTGTTTAATCAGTATGTCAAGTTCTTTTTCATGTCCTTTTCCATGATTCCATTCTGGCAAAATGCGCTCTTTGTACTCGTTACAACGCATACATACACCATCAGAATCAAAGATAATATCCTCGTCGCTGGTATCCATTACGCAACATTTACAAATCTTATATGGTCTATTATATTTGCTTTTGATCATTTACTACTTTCTCCATTCAATACCTTTCTATCTACAATTCTCAAAGAGCATAGTTTCTAATTTATCCATAACCGTTTCAACAGAGAAATTGGCATTATAATATACCTTGGCATTCATCCCAAATTCATCTCTATTTTCCGATTTTAGAAATTCTTCTATTTTTTCAACGAAATCTTTTTCATCATTACCTCCTGCACAGAAGCCACAACCACTTTCTTTTATTACATTGGGTATTTCTCCATTTGCACATGCAACAATTGGTTTGCCTGCCGCCATATAGCTCTGCACTTTAGCAGGTAATGTTAATGAAATTAGAGAATCGGTTGTTAATGTTACTATCATTGCATCTGCTAATGCATAATACTTAGGCATCTCACTTGGTAATTTCCTTCCATGAAAGATAATATTATTTATCTTATATTTCCTCGCACAACTCTGAAGATTATCAAGTTCCTGTCCATCGCCTATAATATGAAAAAGTATTTTCTTTCCCTTGTCATATATCTTCTTATTTTCAATAATTTTTGCTGCTTTTAAGACCACACCCAGGTTCTGCGCTGCTCCAACGTTTCCGGCAAACACGAAATCTGTTGTTTCTTTCTCCTCCGGCTTAGGTATATTATCAAACTCAGACAAAGCATATTGTGGCAAATAGTCTATTTTTTTCTCATCTATCCCAAACTCTGAAACGAAATACTCTTTGAATAATTTCGATGTCACAAGAATCATATCTACACTTTTATAAATTCTTTTTGATACTCCAAAATAGAACTTGTAAATTGCAGACTCCTTTTTTACTCCACCAATACACAGACTTGCCGGCCACAAATCCATACAATACATAACAACTCTCTTGTTCCATTTCTTTGCATATGCGATAGCCGGCTCGACCATCATAACCGGAGATGACTGATTAGCAAAAACAACATCATAGCTACCATCTAACTTTTTTATTTTGTTCTTCGCAGATATAGGGTAGCTATGGTAATTCAAAAGTCTATGGATAGAATCATGTTTTCTTGATACGACTGGTACATGTGTAATATGTACTCCATTATGATCTTCATCCTTTATTTTATTATGTTCATATCCCTTGTATATGTCGCCCATCGGATAGTTCGGTGTTCCCGTTATTGCATGAACATAGTGGCCACGTTTTGCCATCTCTTCCATAGGGTATAAAGATGGGTATGGCTCAGGCCATCCGTATTGACAGGTTGCTAATATTCTCATCTTGTCCACTAAACTTATTCCTCAGTTAATTTTATGCTTGTTTCAAAATCATAGGTATCTACTGTGTCCACATGTTCGTAAGTCAGATCTCCAAATACCTTTTTCACAATATTTACAGGCGCAATACTCACAGCCCAGTTGAATGCTTTTGTTAATTTTATAGTTCTATTATGTTCCCCCGCTATACGCTTCACCATCTCACTGGAGTTTACATACTCATCATTCTGCGGAAAGAATACCCCCCGTTTTTCAAAATCTATACAATTTTTCACAAATTCACACAGATTGCCAATATAAATCATAGAACGCTGGTTTTTGTAATCTGGAAATATGGGAGACTTCAAGGCAAAAGATCTCAGACTCTGGTAATTACCTTTGCACCCTTTTCCATATACTAATGGTGGCCTTAGGCAGGCAAAGCCAAAGTTTTCATCCTGAAGTTTTTTTATTTTTTCATCTGCTTCTGCTTTTGATTTTCCATAGGCATTCACTGGATTGACTGGTGTGTCTTTCTTAATATGACCAACTGTCAATCCATACACTGACATGGAAGATAAGAGTATAAATTGCTTTACCCCTGCTTTTTTTGCAGCCTTGGCAATGTTGACAGCCAAATCTCGGTTAATAGCAAAATATAAATGACGGTTTTGTTCTGTTTCTTTGATATGTGCTATTCCGGCCACATTAAAAACAACATCATACGATATAAAATTTTCAACTCTTGGTTCCCATCCCAAAGTGTCTTTAATGTTTACAGAATATTGTTCTGGAAACATAAGAAGATATTTTTTTATCGCTTCCCCTATATATGAATTAGCCCCGGTAATGAGTACATTTTTCATTCCATCTTACCCGCATGTTTCTTCATCTCACCAGTTCCGCCCTCAATAACTCCCTCTCCGCGTGCAACAGAAAAGATGCTTCCAAAGAAGCATCTACAATCAAATAACAGGGCCTTAAACCCACCAATTTTTAACTTTTCACTATATTCTCCATCAAGCCTTGCCTTTACAGGAATTTCCAGCTCATCTCTTCCATTAATCTGTGCCCATCCGGTAAGTCCCGGCTTAATATTGTTGGCTCCCCATTTTTCTCTCTCTGCTATTAATATATCCTGATTCCATAGCGCCGGACGCGGACCTATAATGCTCATATTTCCTATGAATATATCCCAGACCTGGGGTAATTCATCAATACTGTGGCGACGAACAAACCGTCCTACTTTTGTAATGTACTGCTCTGGATTGTCCAGCATATGAGTAGGAATATCATGGGGTGTGGACATTTTCATAGAACGAAATTTATGCAGTTTGAAATACTGCTTATTTCTTCCTACCCTTTTCTGAGTAAAAAGCGCTGGACCAGGATCATCAATCTTAATAGCTATTGCTATTCCAAGATAAACTGGAGATAAAATAATCAGCCCCCAAAATGAAATTACTATATCAACTATACGTTTGATATATTTTTCATACACCCCTGCCTTATGCTCAACATCTCCGATCGCTTCCAAGTGCCCTCGAACGCCATCAGCATTTTCTTTATCCCCGGCATTTCCAATAAAAATAACTTTTTTATTTTCCATGGGGTTTTTCTGCTTAATATCATTTGCATATACAGAATCCTTTTTCTTTATTATAGCTGTAACACCCAATGTTCCCAAAGCAAAACCAGCTATAATTCCAGCAGTTATCATAGAAAGCTCTCGACTCTCAGGTGACATAATGTTTTTCCAACCTTCACTGTTTATCAGTCCATATGGTGCAGCTTTGTACCTTTGACTTTTCCGGGATCATTGCCCCAGGTGTAACCAACTCAATCCCCAAATGAATAACCGTCTTCCGGTTCATAAAATCCACCTCCACCTCCGCAATCCGCTTGTGAAGATGAATCTTCCTGATCTTCCCTTCCATATCCGTCAGCGGCCCTGACAGAATAGTTACCGTATCCCCTTCGGCCACAGCCACCCGGGAAAGCCCTGCCTCTATACCGCCCTCTGTAATCCGCTCCAGCCAGTCAGCTTCCTTTTCGGCCAGAGGTACAAATATCTCGCCTTCATTTCTGCCCAAAAGCTTCGTCAGCGCCGGCACCCGCCGCAATTCCGGATATAAATCCGCAATGGCGTCGCTGGCGATGAACACATATCCCGGCATCAGCTTTTCATGCAAGTCCCGCCACTCTCCCCGGAATTTTTTCCGGACATGACGCAGAGGGTGGAAACAGCGATCGTACAGATCGGTTTCCACCCTCTCTTTAATTAATGTCTCCGTTTTCTGCTCCGTTCCCGGAGCAACCTGAATTACATAGTACATTCCTTTTCTCCCGTGTCCGCGGGCACAGGTTTCTTTAGGAATTGTTAAAAATTTTTTATAACGATTCCTTATTCCCGAAATCCTGCATTCATATCCGGTTCTTTTCTTCCCAGACTGCTGCCTTTTATTCACCCTCTTTATCCACTATGAATATGAAAATCATCTGATACGAAAATATATCTTTGTATAATAAAATCAGACCATTTCCGCACTCTGTACCAGGATTTTTTTGCAACAACCTTCCATCTCCGCTGTCAGACAGCTCACAGGCCTGTCCAGCACCGAAATGAGGGTAAGCTTCGCCATCCACGCCCATGAAATGAAAAATCTCTGGCCGCAGTGCCGAAATCCATATCCTCGCACTTTAATATATCTGCGAAGACACAGTACACCGAATATGTCATACTCCGAAGGTCCAAGTGCCCACGCTTCAAGGACGCTCCTAAAAGTAATCATCTTTATGACTATAAAAATAGTATAGTAATACCTTTAGTAGTATATACCACCTTTATAAATTTCGCAAGGAAAAAATAATTCAATTCTCTTCTTTTGCTCTTTCGTTTTCTTCTGTGATAATCCTACCCTTCCTTCGGCACATAAGTAGGAACAATCCGCTTCACATACTCCCGGATATCATCCGGCTCCCGGACCACATATTCCTTCAGTTCCTCCAGCTGCGCCATAAATTTCTCTTCGTCCAGCTGGATAGGTTGTCCAATGTGAATCATCTTGTTGGCGGTATCTTTCATGCCCTCTTCCGCCATAAGCATTTCTTCATATAATTTTTCCCCGGGCCTGAGGCCTGTAAACTTGATCTCGATATCCTCGCCCACCTTATACCCGGACAGCTTGATCAGGTTCTGAGCAAGCTCCAGAATTTTCACCGGTTCGCCCATATCCAGGACGAAAATCTCTCCTCCTCTGGCATAAGCCCCCGCCTGCAGTACCAGAGACACCGCTTCCGGAATGGTCATAAAATAGCGGATGATATTAGGATCGGTCACTGTCACAGGACCGCCCTCCGCAATCTGTCTCTTGAAGAGAGGAATCACACTTCCGTTGCTGCCCAGTACATTGCCGAAGCGCACGGCCACGAATTCTGTCTCCGAATGCTTGTTGTAAGTCTGTATAATCATCTCACAGATACGCTTTGTGGCCCCCATAATGTTGGTGGGATTTACCGCCTTGTCCGTGGAAATCATCACAAAGCGCTTTACCTTCCACTTATCCGCGGCCTGAACCACCTTCCATGTTCCCAGCACGTTGTTCTTCACCGCTTCGTTGGGGCTGTCCTCCATCAGCGGGACATGCTTGTGTGCCGCCGCATGGTATACGATGTCCGGGCGATAGGTCTCAAATATCTGCTCCATACGGTTGGTATTCCGCACGGAAGCAATCAATACCTTCAAGTCCAGCTCTTTATACTTTCTCACCAGCTCCTGCTGAATATCATAGGCGTTATTTTCATAGATATCCACAATAATCAGCTGCTTTGGCTGATGTCCGGCGATCTGTCTGCACAGCTCGCTTCCGATAGAGCCGCCCCCGCCGGTCACCATCACGACCTTGCCGCTTACATAGCCCATGATTTCCTCGATATTGGTCTTCACAGGTTCCCTGCCCAGCAGGTCCTCTATCTCCACCTCCTGCAGCTTTGACACGGACACCTCGCCGTTAATCAGCTGATAAGTACCCGGAATGGCCCGGAGCTTGCATCCTGTCTCCTTACAGATATCCAGAATTTCTTTCCTGGTCTGCCGGTTGGCTGAAGGAATGGCATAGATAATCTCATCGATTCCATATTCCGGCACCGCCTCCAGAATTTTCTCCCTTCCGCCTACAATGGGAATCCCCCGGAGCAGCTTCCCGTGACATCCGGGATTGTCGTCCACAATGCATTTCACCCGCAGATTAATGTACTGGCTGACTTCTATCTCCTTGAGAATCATGTTCGCCGCCGCTCCCGCGCCGATGACCATCACATTGATTCTGGGCTTTCTCCCCAGGATATTGCTCCTTCTGGAATTCAGCACCCGCATAATCCGATAGCTGAACCGGATGACACAGGTCAGACCGAACAGGAAGAACCAGTAAAGCACATAATAGCTTCTGGGCATTGGCAGTTCCATGACAACGCACAGAATCGTCTGTGCCAGCGCGGCGCAGCTGGTAGCAAAGGCAATGTTAATCAGCTCTGTGGCGCTGGCATACCGCCATACGCTCTTATACAGCTTCCAGATCAGAAAGAAAAATAGTGTCAGCACTATCGTATAGGGAAGAAACGTCTCGTATCTTTCCAGATATTCTTTCGGAATTTCCTTGAAGCTGAATTCAAAACGCAGAAAAATCGCCGCAAAAGAAGACGCAATAACAGACATTACATCCATCAGAATCAGCGCAATGATTCTGTTCACAGGTATTTTCAGGAAACTTTTATTCTTTTCTACCACCGACAGTCTCCTCCGTAACCAAAATTCTTTTCCTAGTATATACCACTCTCCTGCTTTCCGCAAGAAAAATTTGGCATATCCGGCTGTTACCATTATAATATAATCAGGATTCTAATATAGAAACTGCTTCGTGAGCCCTCTCTATCATCAGAATTCTATAAAAAATAAAATCATGCAAAGGAGAAAACACCATGAACTTATCAGGGCAGTTAACCACCCTGCGTCAGATTAAGAACATAGGCCAGAAAGTACTTGCCGCCTATCTGAATGTCTCTGTCGCTACCATATCCAACTATGAAAACGGTGTATATCAGCCGGACCTGAATACCCTGTGCCGATTTGCCGAATATTATGGCGTAAGTATAGATTATCTGCTGGGCAGAAGCACCCATTCGGCTTCCGCTTCGGTTTCTCAGGAATCCGGTTCTTCCATGGAACTCCGGGAAAAGATCTTTCTGGAGACCTCCAAGCTGTCCGCAGACAGTCTTCATACTCTTGAGTGGATCACCCGGCTGCTTGCAGATTATGAGATCACAGTCAAGGCAGTCAGCCCTGCTTCCTATGATTCGAAACCACTTCCTCAGCCGGCTCCTTCCGACAAAACAGAAGAACCCGGACCATAAAACCGGGAACAGCAGTTACTGTTCCCGGAAATTACCTTTTACCGCCGCGGCCCGCCTGTTACAGGATATCCGGCGACCATTCAATATCCGTCTCTCCGCCTGTGGACGGAGGTGTGGGATCCTGGGGCTCCGAAGTCTGCGGCGGGGCCTGAGTAGGCTGGGGCTCGGGATCTGGCTCAGGATCAGGTTCAGGATCAGGCTGTGGTTCCGGTGTCGGTGCCTGAGTGGGTGTCGGTGTATTTACCGGTTTGGGCGTCACCGCCGGTTTGTTGGCGGGTTTCGGCGTTGGTGTCGGTGTCACCGTGGGAACAGGGCTCGGCGTGGGAACAATTTCTCCCTGCTCATCAAATACCACCGTTGTTGTCTCATAGGAAAAGCCTTCTCTGTTCGTCCACAGGTCAAACGCCTCCCCGGGGGCTCCCGTATACTCTGATTTGGTATATTCTCCTACAATGACGCCTCCGGCATAAGTTCCGGCTTCCTTTGCAATATACCCGGTTTTACTGTCTATCTGCCATGTCTCAAAGGCCCCGTTATATTTTCCATCGGACACCTCTGTCTGCATCAGCCAGGTTACGCCATTTTCCTGCTTCAGCAGAATCAGGTCGCCCTCCTTCCCCTGATAACAGATATTAGCATAAAAATTTCCTTCAATATCATATCCCACATGAACGGAAAGCAGCACTGTCTCTCCCTCCTGCAGGGTATAACTTCTGCAGCCTTCATACAGCCCCTGGGACAGGGTTTCCGCCCATTCCGGACTGCTTACCATATGAATGCCCTCTCCTATATACTCCGGCACTTCCAGATTCTGATGCAAAGTCTTCATGGCCTCCTGCACCTTGTCTGCTTCCTCTGAAGTAAGCTGTCCGCTGCTATACAGCAATTCAACCCCTGCCGGCTCCGGTTCCGCGCTCACAGGTTCATTTGTAATTGTAACCGCTTCCACCACACTGACGCTGCTCTCCGGCATTGTGTCACCGGTTCCGTCCCCGCAGCCGGTAAGTACTGCCGCCAGGAGGATTCCTGCCGTTATACCATATATTCCTTTCTTTATCACCATCATACTCATTCCTTTCATTCTTCCGCAGGCATTATCCCTGCCTCACTTTTCCGCTTCCGGCTTCATGTCATCTGAAAAGACCCGCATTCCAGTAACGCCCCAAAGCCCGTTATCCAATGCCGCTCTCAGTTTCCTCCGGAAAGTGCATCCGCATCGCTGACCAGCTTCTTCAGGAATGCTTCCGCCTCCGAACCCGCCGGATAGCTCCCCTGTGCCAGCAGCTGCTGCGCCAGGGAATAAATACTCCTCGCCACCACAGGTCCATACAATGTGGTTTCCACGCCGTTCTTTTCCAGCACAATATATCCGCGGAAAGCAAATTCCGTTTTATACTGCTCCACCGGCAGGCCCACAAGCACGGAGGTATATCGATATCTTCCCTCCATGGTCTCGAAGACCACATCCTGCAGATTTCCGTTGCCATCCTTACCATAGGAAATTCCGCCGGCCACCTTCTCTCCTCCCCTGATCATGGGATACTGATCTCTGTTGGCATTATTCATCACCAGGGTTCCATACTCTTTCAGTTTGTAGCCGTTTACTCCGGCGGTGGTAAGCTTTCCTCGAAGCTCCGCGGATATGCCGGTCTTAAACCGAATTCCGGTCTTGCCGGTGACACGGATGGAGAAACCGTGATATGTCAGCAAATCTCTGAGCTCCGGCTCCTCCGTGGCAGTATAGGCCACACCGTTATGACGCAGGCTCCAGACAGCCATTCCCACCGGCACACCGGAAGCATTATACTGATACACAACCGCAGTACCTGCTTTCCCGTCAGGCGCTTCCGCAACCAGCCGGCTGTCTCTCCGTTCTCCCTGAAAGGCTACTCCGTCCAGCCATACGGTGGTATCGCTGTAGCCTGCGGGCAGCTTCAGCACCACATTGTTGGAAACGGAAGGTTTCGTACAGGGTGCCTCCGGCATATTCTCATATACAGGAATTTTAAACAAAAACGTGCTGTCTGTGGCAGCCGCACCCTCATAGAGCTTTTTCATGCTGACTGCTTCCGAGGTGGGAGCCATAATGTTCTGCATATACTGATGTGTATATGGGGCATAAGTACCGTTGGGATTCACATTAAACTTCTGCAGGTACAGCGTATCCTGTCCCTTTTTGATATAGTTGGCGGAAATAAAATCCGCTCCGCCGCGAAGGGCATTTTCCACCCCCAGCCAATTCTGTTCCTTCGCATATTTCAGTCCGTTCTCATAAATTTCCTGGCTTGTAGTTCCGGAAGCCTTTATATTGAAAAAGTTATAGTAGCCTTCATATCCCTTATAAGTCCCGGAAATCAGAGGAGAGGTTCCGTTTCCCTGTTCCTGCAGCACTCTGGCCGCCAGGTGGAAGGGACTTACCTTTCGGCCTTCCTCTCTGCCGATATCCCAGAAAAGCTGTGCATAAGTCGTGTTGGTTCCCGGCGCCGGCTTACTGTCAGTCATAAAGGTATTGCGCAAAAACGCTGTCACCGCCTCCAATGTATGACATTCTTCATTGTAAGTCAGCTGCTCGAACTGAAAGATACCCTTTTCCGTCAGCCCGTTTCTGGGATCCATGTACAGTTCCAGGGCCGCTCTGGAAGCATAATACCATTGCCCGTCATCATAAAGTCCCTCTTTTGCCCATTCCTCCTGGGTATATTCAATCAGGCTTCTGCCGTTTTGAAGCTGCTGATATACCGACTCCTCCCAGTCCAGTCCGGTATTCATCTTCACAAAACGCCAGTTGGGATGCTTCTGCTTCAGCTCAAGCAAAGCCTGACGATAGCTTTCCGGGAACTGGTCTATATCCGGATAAGCTGCTTTTTCTTCTCCGTCAATGGAATAAACATAATCCTGAAAGTTCATTCCATACATCTCTTCCCATTCCAGGAAGCGGGAGTCCGAACTGGCCAGATACATTCTGGGAATGTATCCCTGCATTTCCTGTCCTTTATATTCCAGTTTCACAAAATACCAGATGTCCGTGTTGTCATCCACATAGACATCCTGAATATTCACCGTCTGGCCGCTGAGCACGGTAACCACCGTCTCACCCTCGTAGTCCGGAGATATCCGCACCGGATATTCATCGCTCAGATATACCAGTGCCATAATCTCCCTTTCATCGGCCAGGACTGACAGGGCTTCTCCCGCCTGCTCCACCCATTCCGCCATCTCTTCATCTATGGACGCGGAAACCCTGGCGCGGCCTGTCTCTTCATTCGTTTCTTCAGGCTGTGCAGCGCCGAAATCACCTGAAGGGAACTCTTCCCTTTCATTCACACCGTCGCTCAGTGCGGCGGTCACCGGCTGCACCGCGCTTCCGCAGAGCAAAGCTGCCAGCAATATTCCGCATACATGTTTTCCGTATTTATTCATACAGTATCTCATACCTTTCCAAAGTATCGTTACCAGTTTCTCTCCGGTCTGCCATAGCAGTCCTTCACAGCTCTCACAAAATTCAGATTAACATGATTTATACATCCTGTCTCCCGGTAGTTTTTCCCAGTGCAGATAAAATTCAGTTCCGCCTCAATCCTGCGTGTATCTGTCTTATTTTTTTCGGTGCAATGGCAAACAAGGTGTGATAAATTTTATTTTTTTTCGTGAGAATCGGATTTTTCATGGCTGTGAGCCAGTTTTTTCTCAGATAAGATACGACTTTTCTGTACGGCACATTGTCCCGCCTCATCTGAGAAACGGGAATATGCAGCAGATATTCCAGTCTCTGGAATATGCCGAAACGAAACGCCGTTTCCTCCAGTTCCGGGTAATCCCGCTTCACAAGTCCTGCCGCCATGTCGGCATTTTCCACGCAGTCCCAGTATACCCGGGAAAAGTTTTCCCTGTCCGCCTTCCGGGAATTACTTCCAATCCGATAAAACACATGATAATCCTGTCTGGGAAGCGACAGAATCTTCCCTATCTCCGGCAACATTCTGATCAGCAGATGAAAGTCTTCATTCAGCCGGTCAGGCGGAAACCCGTCTGCCGGAATCAGGTCCCGGCGGATTAATTTTGTGCAAAAGGAACAGTCCCCTCTGTGGAGAAGCAGTTCCTCCATAAATCGTCTGCTCTCTATGATCAACGGTTCCTCCGGAGGCTCACATATGTTGGGAAGAAGATTCCCCTTCTCATCAATCTCATCCCTTCCCGTCTGGGCCACAGATACGGAAAACTGTCTGATTCCCTCCATCAGACACTGATACATATCAGGTTCGATATAATCGTCGCTGTCCACAAAGCCCACATACTCTCCGGCCGCGTGCTTCAGCGCCAGATTCCTGGCGGAAGAGGATCCTCCGTTTTCCTTATGATACACCTGAATTCTTACATCCTCTGCTGCCAGTTCGTCGCAGAGTGCTCCTGTCCCGTCCGTGGAGCCGTCGTCCACCAGAATAATCTCCAGATTCCGGTAAGTCTGGGCTGTGATGGAGTGTACGCATCGGGGAAGGTATTCAAGTATGTTATACACCGGCACAATGACGGTAATCAACGGCATATCGTTCATGGTTTTCTCCGTCCAGTTTGTTTCTTGAATTATTATGCAGAAAGCTCATAAAACGCCTTCGCTAAATCAGCTGTAAATAGTAGATGAAAGCCTGAGGCGTACTGCGAATCCCGGATTACCTCCTGCGATACCGCTCCCACAGCAGCGGGGCTGACATACAGGGTGCATAAGGTGCCCTCCCACTAATGTTTCCCTGAATATTCTCAGGAGATGTTTTATCTCCTGGCATTTTCTCTTCCGAATTCAGAGGATTCAAAATACCTTCAATCAGCTTCATCAGCCGCTCCGCCGCATTCTCTGCATTCCAGGTCTCCGTGATCGTCACGTAGGCATTTCTCCCCGCTTTCCGGCAAAGCTCCCTGTCCTTTACCAGCTTTTCCGTCAGAGCAAACAACTGTCCCGGGTCTCCGTCTCTGTAGATAAACCCGTTCTCTCCGTCTGCCACCAGAAAAGGAACCGCTCCGATCAGATGGTCCGCCACCAGCACACAGCCGCTGTTCATAGCCTCATTGGCAACGGCTCCCCATCCTTCCTGTCTGTCACTGGTAAACAGAAAAATATCCGCTTCTTCCATATATCGGCGCACATCGGCCGGAGTATGATACCCCAGAAGGCTGACGCAGTCTTCCAGTCCATATTCTTTCAGCATTATCTCCATCCGGGGATGCAGCTCTCCGTCGCCGATCACATTCATGTGAAAGGAAAGCTTTTTCCCTTTCAGATATTTCGCCGTCTCCAGAGCCAGTTCCGGATGCTTCCAGTCAATCATACGAGCCGCCCAGAGCAGACAGGGAATCTTGTCCTTTCCATATCCTTTTCCCGCCAGAAGCCTGTCCACGTCATAGTGCCTTGTCTCCGGAAAGTACCCCCAGCAATACTTTTTCCCGGGATAGGCGCTGACAATTCGGAAATCCGAAGCCACATAGGCTCCGGCACAGAGCAGATACACCTGCTCTTTTCTATAACGGGTATGATCGTGATATTTCTTTCTCAGGCCCCGGGGAGAAATCGCTTTCCACCGGCCTGTCTTATACAGTCTCTCGCTGTAACGGATGACAGGCTTTCGCGCCTCCAGCCGGGGAGCAATGTAGGATTCCTCGTCCGTCCCGCCGAAGATCACCATGTCACAGTCCAGAATCAGCTGCCTGCAGACTGCCTCCTCCTCGTAAAAACATTTCACATAAGACGGCCGTTCCTCCTGACTCCAGCCCATGCGCACCCGCTGCTCTTCCATGGGTTCCGTCTGAACGAACGTAAAGTTCCCTTCCGTAAGTCTGTCCATTGCGTTGCAAAATGGAATCTGATGGTGATTAATGTAATTTGACACGAAAGCAAGCTTACAGGATGTCTTCATAGATTTCCACCAGCCTTCGATAATTTTCTTCTCTGTTGTGGGTTTTCATTGCATGCTTTCTCGCATTTTCGCAATACTGCTTCCTTTTCTCTGCGTTGTCCCACATTTCCAGCACGGCATCTCTGAGATTCCCCGCAATTTCTTCCAGCCTGCCGCTCTGCATTTGTTTTCCGGATTCTTCTGCCCCGGCAGCATCTTCATCCGCCAGAATATGTCCCTCATACAGCAGTCCGTCCTCTCCCGCCGTAAAAATGCCGGGAATCCCGCCCACATCCGCACCTATACAGGGCATACCCAAAAGCATGGCCTCTCCCAGAGAATTGGGGGAATTTTCCAATGCCGAAGGACATACGAAGACACTGCTCTTCAGATACTGTTCCAGCATCTGTGACGCGCTCAGCTTCCCCAGGAAGACTACCTTCTCCTCCAGCCCTCCCTCCTTCAGAAGCCTGCGCAGATACTTTCCATAGGCGGATATCTTCAGCTTTTCCTTCAGGGTTTTGTAATTCACCAGGCTGTTTCCCGCCACATATACCTTCGCATCGGGATAACGGGCAAGGATTCCCGGCAGCGCCAGCAGCATATAATGCAGGCCCTTCAGCGGATAATCTCCCTGGCTGAGGAAAATGGAATGCGGAACACATTTATTCTCTTCCCACACGGGTCCGTAGAACTCCGGTCTCAGCGTTTCGTTCATTTTGTGGTAGCGGGCTTTGGGATTCCATTTCTCAGCATTTTCCCGGTCCCATTCCGTGCGCCCGGTCACATTCCCTGCCAGACCGATGATCTCCCTCTCCCTTTTCCCCCGCATTACAAATTTCTCCTGCTGCTGCCTCAGTGTATCTTTCCGCAGATAATCCCTCAGTGTGGCGGAAGATGCCACACTGTCCGGCAGATCGGCGAAATAGGCATATGCACATAAAGTACAGAGTCCCTGCAGTCCTACCAGCACTTTCTCCTTCTCCGGTATAATCCGGCACATGGCCAACGTGTGCGGATACTCTGTTCCAAAGCAATGAACCACATCCGGCCTGACCATATCAACGATTTTTTTCAGGATTGGTTCCAATGCCTCGTCATATTTTTCAGGATTGCGGGTATCCTCCGGGAAGCCGTAATATTGGAAGGACGCCCCTCCCAATGTCGCCTGTCCCGTAATGATTTCTTCTGATGTATCCCGGCATTCTTCCCCGCCTTTGTTCTCCTGAGAAATTTTTTCATGAGAATTTCTCCATTGGACTATTTCCCCGGGTGCTTTCACCCGGACGACCGAATAATCCACCGGGAACGCCACGGAAAGTTCAATCCCGTTTTTCTTCTGATTGGTCAGCACCACATCTGCCAGACCGCTGAGCCAGCCCTCCTTGTTGGATGCCTCCACTCCCATCTGCTTTGCCGCCGACGGCAGAATAATGTTACAAAGCCATAAAACCTTCATAATATACCTCCCGTCAGTTAAATATCCAGTTCAGATACGGCAGAAGCCTTACATCCACCGCATACATTCCCCGCAGAAGGAATACAAAATATGCTCCAAAAGCGCCGATTACTCCCACATAGCAGATTCTTCGCAGCCATCCGGCCGGCATTTGTGACAGGAGCACAGGAATCAGAAATACCTGAGAAATAATCAGATAATATCCGATTCTGGAAACCTCCGGGATAAAGGAACCGCAGCAATATACTGCCAGACCGAACAGATTCAGAAAAAAGTAAAAGCGATTCCGTACATCTTCCCGCAGGCTTCGGCGGTAGCAGATCACACACAGACCCAGCACACAGATGCATTTCAGAATATTTACATAGGACAACTGCCCGTCGTCAAAATTCGAATTTCGATAATAAGGATAAAACCAGAATATGATCTCCCTGTATAGATTCTGTCCGAAAATCAATGTGCAGAGGAAAATTCCCCCCGCAGCATAATGCCATTTTTTAAGGGGTGCCGCCGCCAGAAACCGGGCTGCCAGATATGCCGGAATCACCACCAGCACAGATTTGTGGAACATAACTCCCACTAATATCCAGAGCACAAATTTCCCGTATTCTCCCCGAAGCACATATTTCATGGCATAGAGTGCAATGGCCAGCGCCAGGTAATACCGGACCGAATTCAGACTGTTAAAGTAGTATCCTCCTGTCATCAGCAGATACAGGGAAAACGCGAAAAAGCTTCCCTGATCACTCAGCGCCTTCACAAAAAAGAAAACTGTCACCAACGAAAAAAAGGCGAATACGGGCAGATATTCGTCGTAGCCAAACAAAAGCTGAATCCATTTAACAATATAATTAAAACCAAATTCCGAAGACACATGACGATTCTGGGCGATCAGATTGAAATTGAACCGGTATACCCAATAATCATTTCCCACGGCAATCCTGCACGCAGACACTCCCGCCAGCAGACAGTAAATCGCAAATATGGCAATTCTGTTCCTGGCCAGTCGCCGCTCGCACAAAGTGCTTCCCCTCTCATGATATGTCCCTTTTCCCACACGATTCGGCACATATTCCACATTATCCACACACAGCCCCAGAACTACTGTGACAACCGTCAGTCCCACATAAACCAGCGCGCTCCGCTCCATATTCGCTATTCCTCCAGATCTCCGGATCTCTTTTCTTCTTTCGCGGCGCTTCGCATCCATCGATATGCCTGTTTCAGCGGCACCTCTCCACACAGTCTGTCCTTGTGCGCCAGCAGAAAGCGCAATGCCATGATCCTGTTCAGCCTGCCGTACAGATACCGATACAGCACACCTCTGTCCCGAAAAAATTTCTCCGAATACCCCTCAAACCAGCTGGATTCTCCCTCTGTCTCCCGGGCGATGGTCACCGGCGCGGTATAGACCGAATATCCCTTATCCATAAATTCCTTAAGGAACAGACTGTCTTCACCATTGCTGTATTTTGCTCCGCCCCCGAACAGCAGAGAAAACATTACTCCCGAAGACAGCAGACTGCTCCGCCGCACCGCGAAACTGACTGCCCCATATCTCCCGCAATTATACCAGTGAACCCTTCTTCGCTCCGTAATGTGATAAGTTTTGCGCATTTCGTTTATCGTAACATTAAAAAGTATCATATCTGCATCATGGTTATGCCGGAATTCTTCCGCCACAGCCTCCGCATACCCCGGTTCATACACAATATCCCCATCGGAAAAAAGGCAGATATCACCCTCTGCCCGCATAATCGCTTCATTTCGGCTTCTGCCCACACCTCTGTCCGGAAAGGAATAAAATTTTATCGAATGTCCTTCCTGCACTATTTCTTCATACCCCAGCCTGTCGCACTGATTGATGACTATCGCATCCGATGCCAGCCTCATCCGGCCAATCAGCTCCCGGGGCTCTTCGTTCATGACCGACGCCAGCACCTGGACTCTCATTTCCTTTTCCTTTCTCTCCTCAGCTTTCCTAAATAATACTTTCCAATCAGTTTCTCATCCGCATCCCACAGAATTGCCGCCGTCACCCTGCAACCCTGCTGTTCCAGGTATTCCAGCACGTATTCCAGCTTCTTACCCACATGGCTGCCCGCTTTTACCGCCAGCAGAATGCCATCTGCCTCTCGAAGTGTTTCACAGACTGCCGGACTTTCCCAGGGGGATGGCACGGTAAACCAGCCCTCTCCTGTGGTTTCAGCACAGGTAGTCTTAAGCGCCTCCAGCACTTCCTCCGGATTCAGCTTTTCCTGCACCGGACAGACAGCCACGGAAGACATCTTTTTTTCTCCCTCTTTTGCCCGGAAAAAATATTTCATATTCTCCACCAGGTCTTTGCTGCTCAAAGTCCCCGCCGTATTCAGTCCATACCTTCTCCTGAGAGAGGCAGGCAGCCAGACGCTGTCGTCCCCTGTCTCCTTCAGCAGAAAGAATACTGTGACAAAAAAGCAGGACAGCACCGCACTCAGAATCAGTGCTCTCATCACTCTCACATCCGGCACTACCTCCCGGGCGGTATCTCCAGGATCAATAACCTGTATGGATGTTACCTCCCGAATTTGTGACGCCAGTTCACCTGTCATCACCGCTTCCACGCCGGCCGCAATCTGTGTGGTTTTTTCCGGATCATCCGTAGTGACAATGGTGGATGGCATCCGCAGATCAGAGGCCAGATCAGCCTGCAGCGCATCCGCCAGTTCCTGGTCGCTCATGGTTATCCCGGCTTCGGCCAGATGCTTCTTCAGACACTCCAGAAAAGTACCGGAGTGGAGGTAGGTAGTCCAGCTGACCTGATTAATATATACCTGGCCTACATCCTTTTCCTCCTGCACATCATAATCCACCCGGTAGACAGATACAGCCTCATAAAGGGACGGTCCCCGCAGCAGCACATTTTTCACATAATAGCCGCCTCCGAAAATCAATGTCCCCAGGATTGTCACTCCCACTATCACAGGCAGCCTGTACCACATGCGAAGTATGGTAAGTTTTAAGTCAAAAGGTTCCTTTCCGTAATATCTCATTCCACACCCTATTCTTCTTCCCCGTTTTCCTGCTTTCTCTGCTTCTCTTCCCTCAGTGCCGTAATCTGTTCGCTCTCGATTCCCTCGGTACTGTCAGGCCAGAACAGGACTTTCAGCGTCAGCATCATCAGCTTAAAATCCAGCCATACGGAATAATTCTCAATATAAGTCAGATCCAGCTTCAGCTTATCATAAGGTGAAGTATTATACTTTCCATACACCTGGGCAAACCCGGCCAGCCCCGCTTTCACCTTCATGCGATATACAAATTCAGGCATTACTTCCATATATTGCGCAATGATTTCCGGCCGCTCCGGCCTGGGGCCGATGAAAGACATGTCTCCCTTCAGAATATTGAGCAGCTGCGGCAGCTCGTCTATCCTGCACTTTCTGATAAACCTGCCCACCGGTGTAATGCGGTCATCATTTTTCCGGGCCAGCCTGGCCACACCGTCCTTCTCCGCATCCGTCCTCATACTGCGGAACTTCATTATATAGAACCACTTCTGATTCACAGTACAACGCACCTGCTTATACAATATGGGTCCGCCGTCATACAGCTTTATGACCATCGCGGTCAGTAACATGACGGGAGATGCAAGCACCAGCAAAATCAGCGAGAACACCAGGTCCATCCCTCTCTTAATCCACCGCTGCTCCATGGTAAGACAGTATTCCCTGGTCAGCAGCAGCGGACTGTCAAACACATGAAGTTCCTCCGCCCCCATCAGAATCACATCCGTTATCTTTGGCAGTATATAGAACCGAATTGACCGGGCATAGCAGAATTTAATCAGAGGCGTCCTGTCCTTTACGGAAATATCCCCAAGCAGAACCGCATTGCACTCTCCTGCTTCATAAGCCCGCATAATCTCGGCACAAAGTGCGTCAAAGCCCTGGCGCACATGAATAGCCCCCGTAATAATATATTTGTCCCTGCGGCTCTCGAACTTACCGTATATGCTGTCCGTAGGTCTGTCTCCGTAGATCAGAAGCAGCCTACGCGGCGGAAAGATAAAACGATAAAAACGATTTGCCACATTGATATATACCGCCACAATAAGCATCTGGGTAAACATCATAGACAAGAATATATCCGGCGCCAAAAGCTCTGTAGCCATAACGGACAGTTCGCAATAAATCAGAACATTGGCAATGAAGGTGGCAAATATCTGAGAAAAAATCAGTTCCACATTTTTCAGATATCCCAGGCGCAGCCCTCCGTACATGGAGGAAAGGAACACCAGAATAGCCCCATATATGGCAATTTCCAGCATATTCCCCTTGAACCACAGTTGCTTTCGCACCTCTTCTACGATGCTGTACCGAAAATGATTCATCCAACAGTAGGCAAACACTCCTGCCTCCAACCCCAGACAAATCCCGGACAGGCACAAATTCACCAGTCGTTTCAGACTTTCTCGTTGTCTTAGTTTTCTTTCGTTCTTGCCTGCATCCAAAGCAGAGTCCTCCTTGCTACACTCGTCTCCTCACGGCCCGTACCGCCCAAAAGCAAAAATGATAGGCGCTGCGAATGGGGTTCAGTCCTTCCGCCCGTCGATAGAGATTCCAGATACGCCGAATTGCTTCCAGCTTGTTGGAAGACAGGCTTTTGCCTGCCCGACGATACTTTACCAGATTTTCATCCAGCCCGTACGCCGTATATCCGCTCCGCAGCACCCGAAACCACAACGCCGTGTCCTCGCTCTTCATCACGGGCATTTCCAGCAAAGCTTTATCAATCTTCTCTGTGTCAAACATCACCGTGGTAGTAAAAATCGTTGTGTTGCTCAATGCCTGTCTGTAATTCAGCGTTTCCGGTACGTGAACTACCTTTCCCGTTCCCCGCCCTCTTTCATCCGCAAACTCGTACCCGGTAAAGACAAACGCGGCATTCTTTTCCTTCAGAAATGTCAGCTCCCGTTCCAGCTTTTCCGGAACCCACAGATCATCCGCATCCAGATAGGCAATATATCTGCCTCTGGCCTCCTGCAGCCCCCGGTTCCTGGCCCGGGAGGCACCTCCGTTGGCAGACTGATGAATCAGCCGGATTCTCGGGTCCTTTTGCCGCTCCAGATAACGTTTTATTGTCTCCACCGTCATATCTCTGCTGCCGTCCTCCACCAGCAGAAGTTCCCAGTCAGGACAGGTCTGTGCTTCCACACAGTCCAGAGTCTCCGTAATATATTTTTCCACATTATATACAGGTACTATAATGCTGACCAGTTCATCCATAGAAATTCCTTCCCGTATCTCCGAACCCATAGCAGTTCCATTCCTCTGTGTCCACAGCCCTTTGAGCGCTGTCGGTCCGGGAGCGTCAGTCACTCCTGACAGATAAGCATGTAATAGCCCTCCAGCGATTGTACTTCTGCTCCCAAAGCCTTCTCCATGCGGTTTATTACCTCTGCTTCCACATTACCCGGAAGCAGAACACAGTTCACTCCTGCCTCCATTGCGTAAGCCGCAGCCTCCTCCACAGTGATGGTCTTCTCCCCGGAATCCGCCTCCGTATATTCCTCTCCTGCCGCCTCTGCCTGCATCATCCACTGGTACAAAAGGCCTGTCCCTTCGTCATAGACATCGTAAGCATATGCATTCAGAGAGGCATCCCACATATTTCTGCCATAGGGAAGACGAAACATCGAATCCGTCTCCCTGGCATATTCCATAATCTCCCGGGGCGCCCAAAGGCAGATATAGTCTTCGGGCAAAGTCGTCGCCAGCTGCTTCAGCACTGCCTGGGCATACTGTCTTTCTTCGGCTTTGTCAATGCCGTCCGCCAGATTCCTGCCAGGGTTTGCGCATAGCAGTATCACTGTCAGCAAAAATATATTCAGCGGCACACTTTTTCGCCATCCGCCATTTTTGTATTCTCCACAATATTCTGTCCAGAAAACGGCGATTCCATAAGCGATTATCACCGTCAGCGGCACTATGCTCCAAATCCATTCATAATCGTAAAATTTTGTCTGATACAGCATCAGAAACACAGCGGAAAACGGCAGTATGCAACAAAATACCGCCACGGAAGTGTAGAGCACCAGCACCCCCTGTCTCTTCCATCTTCTGGTCAGCCATAGAAACACCAGCACCGCCAGAAGCAGAGCAGCCAGCTTCCCGTCTCCCGTATAATCCCGCCATCCCATCCATGCGTTTCTCAAAAGCTCCGCCATATTTGTTCCTACCTTTCCCGCAGGCTTTTCTCCTCACGCTTTCGGCAGTACAGTCCGGCTGCCGCCATTCCCAGGGCTATGAAAAGACACCAGCCGCAGCCATACAGAGTCCAGACAATGCAGGCTTCCGCCAGAATGCACAGCAGCATGGATATCCATTTCTTCCGAATGCAGAGAGATACCAGCCACGGTATAAGCACACAGTTTCGGATCGTCACACCTCTCCATCCACAGTACAGCAGTTGAAACCCGTCCATTCCATACCGGTATATTCCCACCCAGAAAATCAGCGCAGCCGCGGCCAGAAAACAGGCACGTTTCCTGCCGGCTCCTTTATCCTCCGCCGGAAAAAGGCTGCCGGCCAATACCCCAAAGGACACATAGCAACTCACAAGCGTAATCATGGGAATCAGCGTTCTGACAACAAAATCAGGTTCCAGGCCTGTTATCCTGCTGATGCAGGCATACAAAGTCGGCAGACACAATATTTTAAGTCGAAAGGGCATTCCCGCTGTATACGGCGCACCGGTCATTGGATTTACCCGATAGATGCCGTCTGCCCCCAGAAAGCTTTGTACCGTCTCCAGCGTCATGTCACCTTCATGATAAGTTACATCTCCCCTGCACACAAAAACGAACTGTGCCGTCACTAATATCGCAAATACCGCATACAAAATACCTTCCGCGACACTTTTCTCCCTGCTTCTCTCAGATTTCCTGCCTTCCTTTCTCCTCTGATACAGGAAGACAATCAGCACGCCCAGGACTGCTGCACCGGCCAATCCCCCCCACAGCACACTGCATCTGGCAAGGGACCATCCCAGAAACAATGCGGTCAGATGCACGACCTCAGTCAGTCCGATGATCACAATGATTCCCAATATCACAAAATCGCCGAGATAATTTTTTGACAATTCCTTATCCTTTCCGAAGGTTTTTCCCAGTATTTTCCACTCAGTGCATACGTGCATTGTAACACAATTATTTCATTAAGTCTACAAAAGCAGCCGGATTTTACCCGGCTGCTCTATTCTCGCAGTAAGAAGCACATTTGTCTCCTGTTTCATCCTCCGTATATCTTACATGGCCTTAAAGTCAAGCCGCACCTTATCAGCAATGCGGGCTATGTATTCGCTGTTAGTGGGTCTGGATCTTCCCGATAATGCGGAATATCCGAATACCTTCTCGAACGTTTCCACATTTCCTCTGCTCCACGATACCTCTATTGCATTACGTATGGCTCGCTCTACCTTCTGATCAGTAGTCTTGAATCTCCTGGCAATTGTCGGATACAGGAGCTTCGTTACACTGGTCACCACTTCCATATTCCTCCCGGTCAGTAAGATGGCATCCCGGAGATAGTGATACCCTTTTAGATGTGCCGGTACTCCTATATCCAACATGATATCCGTAATATACCTTTCCAATTCACAATCCTTTATAGCAGTAATCTCCATATGAATTCCCCTTCCTTATGTTGATTGCTGCTTCTTTGCTGCGAGAACATATATAGAGATTTCCATATATGTCAAAATTTTTCACGCACCAGATAAATGGGCCGCTTCTTCACCTCCATATATGTTTTTGCCAGATATTGCCCCAAAATTCCTGTACAGAAGAACTGCACTCCGCTGGTCATCAGAATAATGCACACAAGAGAAGGCCAACCCGATACAGGGTCCCCGAAGATCAGTTTACGGACGATGATAAAAATAATCATCAGAAACGCTACCACGCAAAAAAACACACCCATTACAGATGCAAGCATCAGTGGAGCCGTCGAAAAGGCAGCAATGCCATCAAGGGAATAAAGAAACAATTTCCAGAAATTCCACTTGGTCTCTCCCTTTACCCGTTCCACATTCTCATATTCCAGCCACTTAGTTTGAAAGCCTACCCATCCGAATATGCCTTTGGTAAATCGATTGTATTCCTGCATGGAGAGAAT
>JAAWLQ010000527.1 GCA_022797995.1 Lachnospiraceae bacterium | reverse complement strand
TCCCGGCCTCCTCTGCCGGACCTTCGCGTTAAACCCGACTCGCTGCAATAAACTGGACGTTAGCGGCAAACCCCTGTAAATTATTGCAGAAACCCGGACCTTAGCGACAGACCCCTGTAAATTATTGCAGAAACCGGGACTTTAGCGGCAGGCCCCTGTCGGTCATTGCGTGAATTCGAACTCTAGCGGCAGACCCCCGTAAATTATTGCAGGAACCTGGACTTTAGCGGCACACCCCTGTAAATTATTGCAGGAATCTTACTCTCGGGCCGCAGACTCTTGTCGGTCATTGGTAGTAATCCGACTTAGGCCTCAGGACCATAAAGGTCCTTGCACGAGGCATCGCCTCTTGTGAATTAAACGCGAATTTCCCCAAAAAACTATTGCAAAATCCCCCGAAAAGCGGTTAAATAGTAGAGGATTGAAACGCAACATAAATGGAAAGGATTTCAGATTATGTCAACATTTTATGTACCCAAAAATTACAAATCCAGTCTGAACCTGTACGACACACAGGTTGCCATCAAAATGGTCAAGGATTTCTTCCAGACTCTGCTGGCAGAACGACTGCATCTGCTGCGAGTTTCCGCACCTCTCATGGTAGATCCAAAGTCCGGTTTGAACGACAATTTAAACGGTGTGGAACGCCCGGTAGCATTCGATATCAAATACCAGGACGGCCGGGAAGGCGAAATTGTGCACTCACTGGCAAAATGGAAGCGTTTTGCGCTGAAAAAATACGGATTTTCCGCCGGAGAGGGCCTCTATACGGATATGAGCGCCATCCGCAGAGACGAGGATGCAGATAACATTCACTCCATCTATGTGGACCAGTGGGACTGGGAAAAAATCATTACAAGAGAAGAACGCAATCTGGACACCCTGAAAGAGGTCGTCCGCATCGTATATAAGGTACTGCGTAAGACCGAGAAATACATGTCCATCCATTACGACTACATAGAAGAAATCCTTCCCCATGATATTTTCTTCGTCACCACCCATGAGCTGGAGGAGATGTTCCCGGACAATACCCCCAAAGAGCGGGAATATTACATTGCAAAGGCAAAGGGGGCTGTCTGCATCATGCAGATTGGCGGCGCGCTGGAAAACGGTAAGCCCCATGACGGACGGGCGCCGGACTATGATGACTGGACGCTGAATGCGGATATCATTGTATATTATCCTGTATTGGATATTGCGCTGGAATTATCCAGCATGGGGATCCGGGTAGACAGAGAAGCCCTTCTGGCTCAGCTTGCGGAAGCCGGATGTATGGAACGCGCCGAACTGCCTTTCCACAAAGCTGTTCTGAATGAGGAACTGCCTTACACCATCGGCGGCGGCATCGGGCAGTCCCGTATCTGCATGTTCTTCCTGAGAAAAGCCCATATCGGAGAAGTCCAGTGTTCCCTCTGGCCGGAGGAGACCATGAAAGAAGCCGAAGCAAAAGGTCTGCAGCTGTTATAGCTGCAGACCTTTTCTTTGCGCAGGCCCGCACTCTGCCTGTCATTTTACTCATACTTCTTCGCCAGCACTGTCAGCGGAACAAACAGTCCTCCAAGTATCAAAATCAGCAGTACGGCTATCCGCCCGAAAAGCCAGATAAAATCCGGTGTCAGAAGCCTGACCGGCACATAGACCGCCGGCCAGCACACAGGGATCAGCAGGCAGGACAGCCGCAGTGCCTTTGTGATATAGGGCCAGTTCCTGTTGTTGAAATACACCCCGCAGATACTTAACTGGAAAAATCCGTGGCTGTATGTGCTGATCTTCATTTTGTCATAGAGTTCCGGAAGTCTCTCCGGCATGGTAAAAAAGGGCCAGATTCCCATAAAAAGCAACAGCAGTATGGGAATCAGCATATCCAGCGAAATGTCAAACAGGCTGATACCCAGCCGTCCGCTCAGCAGATACATGGCAGTCACTTCTCCCACGGCCAGAACCGATCCAAGCAGATAGAGTATTCTCCGCTTCTTTTTTAACTCCCGAAGTCCTTCCCTGTCCTCCGGCACTTCATCGGCGTCTTTCATCAGGGCAGTCAGCCTTTCCTCCAAAGGTATGTCCTGCTCCTGCTTTCCGTGATCTGATTTTTCGTCCGCAGGAGCTCTGTCATCGGAGTCTCTTCCGGAATCTGTATCCATTTTCTCTCCGTGCAAAAGTTCCGTCAGCGTTACTCCCAGAATTTCCGCCAGCGGCTCCAGCAATGCCACATCCGGTATGCTTATACCTGTCTCCCATTTGCTCACTGCCTTATCGGAAACCATCATAAGTCTGGCCAGCTGTTTTTGGGTCATCCCCAGCTGACGGCGCTGCTCACCTATAAACTTTCCGAAAGCTGCCTTATCAATCTCACTCATATCTTATTACCCCGTTTTTGTCCACAATACTGACGGTTCAGACAATCACGGACCATTCCTCCAGAATGCAATATTCCGTGACCCGTCCGCCCCGGGGAATTATCCCTGGCCGCCTTCTCAATCCGGAGCTTAAATGACAATTTTCCCGTCGTTG
>JAAWLQ010000009.1 GCA_022797995.1 Lachnospiraceae bacterium | reverse complement strand
ATATGTATGAGCCCTATATGTTAGAGAAACTGTATGAAGCGGCGGAGCAGTATCATGTGGATTTTGTAAATGGGAATTATACCAATTTTTTCGATGTTGATGGCCATCGTTTCGGATATATTACGAAAATGTATTCGAGGGAGAACTACAACTGCCTGATAAACTATAAAGAATATCCAGAGAAATTCGGGGTGATTCCCAGGTATTGGACAGGCTTGTTCAGAAAAGAATTCCTACTGCGGGAAGAGATTCAGATGAATGAGTCGCCAGGAGCTTCCTATCAGGATATGTCATTTCGATTCCTGACAAGTATCCTGGCGGAGAGGGCATATCATCTGGATATACCGCTTTACCTGTACCGGGTGGACAATCCCGGCTCTTCTATGGTTGATTCGAAGAAAACCATCGTGATAGCGGAAGAGCATGAATTTTTAAAAAAGGAGCTGTTACGACGAAATATTACCAACCGCTTTATATGGCATAATGCGTATCAGTGGAAATACATGGACTTCCGGGGGAATATGCGGCATTTGAAGGGAGAGTACAGACAGGAATTATTTGACCGGTATCGAAGTGAATTGGAAAAAGACAGAGAGGTGTTAAAAAGTTTTTGTGATTTGGAATATAGTCAATTTGTCAGTGAGATGATATGGGAATTTCCGCAAAGGGTCATGGAGTTGCTGGAACAGGATGAGATAATCGAGCGTGAAGAAAGAAAGCGCCTGTATCGTTTGCCGGATAAAATATCAAAACTGGAAAAGAACCGGAAGATAGTTCTTTTTGGATGCGGTCAGAGAGGAGCGGCGGTTTTGGGACAGTTGCGATTTGCGGGGGAGCGAATAGGCTGTCTGACGGACAATGCAGTAGATTTGTGGAACACAGTTATGGAAGGATACAAAATACACTCGCCGGAGGATGCGGTATGCAGATATCCGGATGCATTCTATATTATTGCAAATAAAATGCATTCTTCTGACATTGCACAGCAATTAAACAATATGGGAATTCCGGAGGAGCAGATCTGGATTTACTGAAAGCTAAAAAGGGCAAAGGGTAAATAAACGATAAACCAATTATTGCACTTTGCAATAGGATATGCTATAGTAAATCCATAAGATCTGATTCGATAAGCAGGACATTCTAACCGCGGACAGACCGTCCGTGAGACTTTAACAATCTGAGTTTCTGTTATTCAAAACCCCTGCTTACTATCACAAAATATGAATTGAGCAGGGAGAAGATGGTGGTGTGCTTTGATGCTGTTAGGAGTCGGCGATAGTCTGGTATATCCTGACTTTACAACGAAAGCGATACAAAGGGCTGATTCTTGTATTCGCCAGTAAAACAAAGCTGGTTCGCCGGCGCTTCCCTCCCTGCGGAAAGGTGGAACATGGGAGGACCCAACAATGCGTTGAACGTGTACATGAACAGGTCGGACAGGATTAAGTCTGTGCTGGAGTATTATCTGGGGAAGAAGCTGCCGGAGGACTGGCGGTGCGAAGAAGTGAGAGGATTTTATACCATTCGCAACAGAAAAGGGAAATTGTCCTTCCGGCAGAGGGATTTCTGCGGGAAGGCCCATGCCTGGGGGAGGAATTTCAGGCTGGGGATTGAGAATCAGGAGAGCATCAATCTGATTTATCCATGGCGGCTGATGGAACTGGACAGTCTCACTTATGGGACAGAGATAGAAGAGATTCAGGAGAAGAACAAACAGGAAGATGTGCACTATGGTATAGAAGATGATTTCAAATATCACTACAGAAAAGGGGACCGTCTGGAACCGATATTGAATCTTACATTATATTGGGGCAGGCGGAAGTGGGATAAGCCTTTATCCGTCGGAGATATGGCGGACATGGATACACTGCCGGAGGAACTGCGTCAGTTGTTCGAGGATTATAAGATCCATTTGATTCCAATGCGTTCTATTCCGGAGCCTGAATTGGAGAAGATGGATTCCGATCTGAAATATGTATTGGGACTGATGAAGCGTACCAGTTCAAAGAAAAAGTATACGGAATATATTCAGAAAAACCGAGCATATTTCAGCCGGATACCAAAGAGCGCGGTGGACGTAATAGATGCATGTACGAATATAAAAAATATCAGGGAGCATCTGCAGTTTCGGGATGCACAGGATACGCAAAGCGGGGAGGAGGAAGCAGATATGTGTTATGCGTTGGATGCTATTATCAAGGATGCGGAGAAGAAGGGGAAACGTCAGGGGGCCAGGCAGGGAATAGACCGAACAAACAGATTGGTTCAACTGCTTCTGACAGACGGCAGGCAGGCGGACCTGCTGAAGTCCACCACAGATACGCTTTTTCAACAGAAGTTATTCAGGGAGTATCATATTTAAGAAAACAAAATATTTTCTGAATACAGAGTGTGGAGAGAACAAAAATGTCACAATCAGAAGAATTGATAAGAAATATACAGAAAGGCCTGCTTCAGTGGTACGATTTTACGGCATGCCTTTCTGTGAAAGATGAGCGGCAGGAGAATGGAAGGAGAGTGCTTGGCGCGGATGTCTATAAACAGGATGTCTGTGAGTCAGTTACCAGCATTCTCTATATAGGCACACCCCAGGAGCCTCTGGCAGAGCTGTTCGCAACGCATTTTCCACAGGTGCGGACAGTGTGCGCATCTATAGAAGAGACTGTGGAGGAGAAATGGTATCAGGAACATAGGAGTTGCTTTGACTGTCTGGTCGCCATTGAGATACTGGAGCAGCAGCCGGATCCGGAAGCGATCCTGCGAAGCTGGAAGAAGCTTCTGAAGCCGTCAGGCAGAATGCTTCTGGGAATGAACAATCGTTTCGGGATCCGATATTTCTGTGGGGACAGAGATCCTTATACAGAGCGGAATTTTGATGGGATAGAGAATTACCGCAGGGCATATTCCAAAAAGGAAGACATTTTCCGGGGACGTATGTATGCGCAGGAAGAGCTCCGACAGATGCTGGCCAGTGCGGGGTGGGATTCCTGCCGCTTTTTTTCCGTTATTTCTGATTTACAGAATCCGTCACTGATATATGGGGAGGATTATCTTCCCAGAGAAGACCTGGCCAATCGGGTGTTCCCTGTGTATCATTATCCGGAGACTGTATTTCTGGAGGAGGAAAGTCTGTACGCAGGACTGGCAGAAAACGGGTTGTTTCATAAGATGGCCAATGCATATCTGATCGAGTGTTCCCTGGACGGAAGACATTGCGATGTGCTTCATGTCACAAATTCCATGGAGCGGGGCAGAGAGCATGCGCTTATGACCGTGATACATAAATCCGGCATTGTGGAGAAGCGGGCGGCTTATCCACAGGGACAGCATCGGCTGGAGAAGCTGGTGGAACATGGCCGGGACCTGGCGGCACACGGAATTCCGGTGGTGGAAGCCAGGCTGGAGAATGGGGTCTGCGTCATGCCTTATATAGAGGCGGAAGTGGGGCAGGTTTACCTGAAAAGGCTGTTGCAGACGGATCAGGAGAAATTTTTACAGGAAATGGACCGATTCCGGGATTTGATTCTGCAGTCTTCGGAAGCTGTGAGGGAATTCGAGGGACCCGGGAAGATTGTAGAACCTGTGGAGGAATCTGGAAAAAGGGTGAAAGGCATAGGGCCTGCGGAGGAGGCAGAAGAGAAGGAGAAGGCTGCAGCGTCTGACAAAGAGGGCCGGGGAGTCATTCTGCAGCGCGGATACCTGGATATGGTACCCCTGAACAGCTTCTACATAGACGGACAATTCGTATTTTACGATCAGGAATTCTGTCAGGAGAATTATCCGGCCAACGCGATTATCTGTCGGATGATAGCCACGTTTTATTCAGGAAATGTGGAATTACAGAAAATATTGCCGATAACTATATTGTTTGAGCGATATGGACTGATGGAGAATCTGGACCTGTGGCGGAGAATGGAATGGAATTTTCTGACAGAGCTTCGGAAGGAAAAGGAGCTCCGCCGATATCATGAGCAGTGCCGGCGCAACGGGGAAATCGTGAATTCCAACCGCCAGCGCATGAATTATTCGGATGAAGCGTACCAGCGTCTGTTTGTGGATATTTTTCGCAATGCCGATACCAGGAAGCTGATTTTGTTCGGCTCAGGTATTTTTGCAAAAAAGTTCCTTGATCTCTACAGCCAGGATTATCCGGTATACGCCATTATTGATAATAATCCGGAAAAATGGGGACAGGAACTTAAGGGAATTCCCATTCAGTCACCGGAATTGCTGAAGCAGCTACAGCACGGCGAGTACAAGGTACTGGTCTGCATCAAGAATTATCTGTCTGTTATGAAGCAGTTGGACGCCATGGGAGTGACAGCGTACAGTATTTATGATTCTAACAGGGACTATCCCAGGAAACGCAGGCCCATCACGGTGGAAGAAAATGTAGTTGGGGAAAATGTATGGGCCGATAATGCAGACATTGGTAATGTGGATGCAGGCAGTGCAAAAGCAGGTAGCACAAATGTGACAAATGCAGATGAAGGTAACACAAAAGCAGGTAATGCAAATGTGGCTGATGCAAAATCAGATGACGCAACTGTGGGCAATGTAAATGTACGTAATGCGGATGCGGGCAATCAGGGTACATCGGGACAACGCAGAATGCCCAAAAAGTATCATACAGGTTACATTGCGGGAGTATTTGACCTGTTCCATGTAGGCCATCTGAATATGTTCCGGCGGGCAAAGGAGCAGTGTGAATATCTCATTGTGGGAGTGGTTTCCGATGAAGGTGTCCGGAAATTCAAGGAGGTGGATCCCTTTATCCCCTTTGAGGAGCGGATTGAGATGGTGCGTTCCTGTCGCTATGTGGATGAAGCGGTGGAGATTCCACTGAACTATGGAGGTACCAGGGATGCCTGGCGCCTGCATCATTTTGACTGCCAGTTTTCCGGCAGCGATTATGTGGATAATCCGGATTGGCTGGCGGAAAAGGAGTTCCTGGAGAAGCATGGAGCGGAGATGGTGTTTTTCCCTTACACGGAGACTACAAGCTCCAGCCGGATTAAAGCGCTGATTGAGAAGAAGCTTTTGTGATTCTATTGTTTTATTGCCAGACAGGGAATACCTGCAGTTTCAGAACGCGCAGGACACACAGAGCGAGGGAGGAGGAACCCATTATGAATATCATATGCAGCCCGGCCGGCATTATGGACCCGGCATTTCCGGGGCAGGGTGTTCTGGATATGGCAGGATCGGGATTTGAGAATACATTGCTGGACCTGAACATGTACTGTTCGCCGGGAGAGCTGGAGGATGTGGGAAAGCCAAAGGTTGCAGCATGGAAAAAGAAGGAAGCGGCAGAGCCGGAATGGAAGAAAAAAGTCCCGATTTCAGAAGAACCTGCCCGTCTGTCCCGTGAGGTAAAGCCGTTTCTGGAGAAATGTGCCGGAGCAAAGATAGAGGTATCCGTTGCCATTGCGCCCTGCCTGAAATGGAGTACGAAACGGGAGGATCTGGAAGTGCTTCTGACACGGCTGGCACAGGAGAGCATAAAAGTCTGCGGTCAGGCCGGGATACCGTATCTGATAGTACAGCCGCTTTTTGCCAGTGTGGCCAGGGGAGCGGAATGGGAGAAGAACAGGGCATATTTTCTCGGACTTGCCGAGTCTGCCGGAGAGAACGGAGTGCGGCTGCTTCTTCAAAATCAGTGTCGCGATGTGAACGGGCATCTGAGCCGGGGAATCTGTGCTGCGCCCGGAGAGGCGGCGGACTGGATTGACAGGCTGAACCGGGAGCTGGGGGAGGAGCGCTTCGGGTTCTGTATGGATGTGGGAGTGTATAACCTGTGTGGACAGAATATGCGGGAAGCGGCCGTAACGTTGGGGAGTCGTGTCAAAGCGGTTATTCTCAGGGATTGCAACGGCCGGGATAAAAGCGCGATGCTGCCCTTCACCTGTGTGAACGGGGGACGGTCGGTGACGGACTGGCTGGGGCTGATACGGGGACTGCGGGAAATCGGTTTTGACGGTGAGTTGATTTTGCATTTTGAAGATACGGCATGTGCCTTTTCGCCGCTTCTACGGCCGGAGCTGATGCGCCTGGCGAAAGCCACGGCGGAATATTTCCGCTGGCAGATTGGAATTGAGAATTTTCTGAAGAAATATAAGTCGGTGGTGCTTTTCGGCGCGGGCAGGATGTGTCGTAATTACATGAAATGTTACGGGGAAAAGTATCCGCCACTGTATACCTGTGACAACAATCAGGCTCTGTGGGGGACGGAAGTCTGTGGGCTGACGGTGAAGGACCCGGAGAGCCTGAAGGGGCTGCCGGAGGACTGCGCCATTTTGATCTGCAATATTTTTTACCGGGAGATTGAGAAGCAGCTTCGGGAGATGGGAGTCGGAAATCCCATTGACTATTTTAATGATGAATATATGCCTTTCTTTGATATGGAGTAAGGGGTGACAATTTGAAAATCGGAGTGCAGACAAAAAATGTGGTAAATGACCATAATCCTGAGGAGGGATTTTCCCTGCTGAAGCGCACGGGATTCTCCTGTGTGGATTTCAGCCTGAACGGGTATCTGAATAATCAGGCTCTTTACCGGGGGGAGGTAAATTCCTTTTTCGACAGGAAAATTCAGGAGCTGGAGCTTTTTTTCACGCCGCACAAATCCGCGGCAGAAGCGGCGGGAATTGAGGTCAGTCAGATGCATATGCCTTATCCGAACTATGTGCCCGGGGGCGGCAGGGAGCTGAACGAATATCTGAAGAATGTGGTGGCGCCGAAAAGCATGGAGGTCTGTGCGTTCTTTGGCTGTCCGTACATTGTTATCCACGGATTCAAGCTGGCGGAGCATCTGGGGTCCGAGGAAGCGGAGTGGGCGGTGACGGAGGCTTTTCTGGACTTTCTCGCCCCCATGGCCAGGGAAATGGGAATTACCATATGCGTGGAGAACCTGTATTGCGGGATAGGCGGCCATTTGGTGGAGGGACCCTGCTGTGATGCGGCAAAAGCCGCGGAGCGGATTGACAGGATGAACGAGCGGTATCATGGGGAGGTGCTGGGTTTCTGCTTTGACACCGGGCATGCCAATCTTGTGGGGATTGATTTTGAAGATTTTATTGCTACGTTGGGGCATCGGCTGAAGGTTCTGCACATTCATGACAATGACGGCGTTGGGGACCTGCACCAGATTCCTTTCACTTTTACCAGGACCCGGGAAAATAGTTCCTCCACAGATTGGGACGGTTTTGTCAGAGGACTGAGCAGGGCGGGATATCAGGGGACACTGAGCTTTGAAACGGCGCCGGTATTGACGGCATTTCCGGAGAGACTGAAGGAGCCGGTGCTGCGTTTGATTGCCGGTATAGGACAGTGCTTTGCTGAAGGCGTGCATCAGATTTGAAGACATTTTTATCAAATCATTTAACTGGCTGTAAATATAGAAAAGTGGAATGAATGTGGAAAATAAGCCTGAAATTATTAAGGAATTCTAAAATTTATCAATATAATTATTAATTTTTAGAATACCTCTTGCAATGGCATACGAAAAATCGTATATTGTTCTTGTACGTTTAACTGATGCTTGATATGGAGGAAAAGAAAATGACAAAAGCAGAAATTTTGAAGAAGGAAATACTGGGACAGTATCGCAGTGTACGTCAGTTCGCACTGGAGATGGGAATCCCGTACAGCACTCTGGTTACGGCACTGGAGCGTGGCATAGAGGGAATGGCTTATGGCACGGTGATCAAAATGTGTGACAAGCTCAGCCTGAATCCTGTTGATTTCTCCTCTCTGGAGAGAGATACTTCTCTGGGTGCGCAGCTGCTGGAGAACCGCGTAATGCAGTATTATGTGAAGCTGAACCAGACCGGCCGGGACAAGATCCTTGAGCTCATGGATGACTTCGTACAGATTGACAAGTACAAAGCAAAGGGAAAAAGAGGCAAGCAGGATAAGTAAGTTACAGGACATATAAAAAAGCTTCCCGCAGAAGGGGGAAGCTTTTTTGCCGCATAGAGAATTCCCTGGATAAAGGAAACTCTACAGTCTGAGTCTGTCATCTGATTTAAAAATAACTGTCAAACATCATCCCGGTATAAGCGCTGGTCACATAGGGATTGATGAAATTGTGACCGGGATTTTTATAAGCCACCATAACCTTTTCCACATAATCCATAGGATTCAGAGATACCTGATCGCTTTTCCGCAGGAGCATGTTGGAGAAATTTTTCAGGGAACCGAATGTTTCGTTAATGTCCGCGGACTGGGTGGCGGTCTGCCTCAGAGTATCTTTATCCACATCCAGTGTTCCGTCTTCCTTCAGATTTAATCCCATCGGTTCCAGCGAATTGCTGTACACGGAAGCAATGCCGCTGAGCTCGCGCACCAGCTGCCTGCTTTTGGACTGGGTCTCAAGGTAGGAGGAAGCCGCTTTGATAAAATCATTGTAGCCGCCTACCAGATGGAAAACATTGTCGGTCAGAGACTCCACATCTGTTTTCAACCCGATGTGCACAGGATTTTCCTCAGGGCTGAGGCCTGTGAGATGGACTTCAAACAGCTTATCCAGTGTAAAATGATTGGACGGCGCGGAGCTTTCCTTTCCATTTACAGAAAACCGCGCGTTCGCAGGCTCCCGACTGACATAATCCAGTCCCAGATAATCCACGGCACCGGCAGTCTTGCTGGTATGGTCATCGCTGACAGTGAATATCTGATTCTTTCCCGGCGCCAGACCGGTGGACTCCGAAGTCAGCCTCAGGGAAGTGCGTCCCTCCGATTCCGCAAGAGTGGCCCGGATGCCGATGTCGGAATTATTAATCAGCCGCACCAGACGGTCCTGCACATCCCGGTTCGTCTCCGCTTCGCCTACTGAAAATTGAAATTCATAATTCATGTCGTTGATGCCGATGTCGAAAGAATAAGTGTCCGGCGCCAGCGACGTCTTTGTATTATTTGGAAGAAACAGTCCCAGATTTTCCTGAGAAGCCGCCAGTGAACGGACTTCCAGCTCAATATCGGGAACATCCTGACCGGCATTTTCACCTCCCACATAAGAGACAACAGCCACTCCTTCGTTGGTGGAATAAGCACTTTTCTTCCGGAAGAGACCGTCCTTCTCCAGACCGCCCAGCTGGGCTATGGTATTGCGCAGATCCCGGGCGTTTTCCTTCAGCTCGATGGCATAATTCTGGGTATCCTTACTGGTGGTGGGCAGGTACCAGGGTTCGTCCTTATTTAACTTGACAATGGAATTGTATACATTGCGAAGCTCGCTTTTCTTATGGGAATCATATTTGGTCAGCGGCTTCGGTGTATAAGTGGTGAGATAATTATTATAGACCGCGTTCATTACAGCTCCCATTGCCATGCCTCCTTTCAATGGATCGATTTCGATATATAAAAACATTATACCACGCTCCTTTGCTGGAAACAAGTGGCAGGTGAAAAAATAACAGATTAAACGGCAGATTTAACGCGCCAAAGCACAGAGATATTTTGCGGTGGCGTAACGGCAGAAGGACTTTTGCAGTAAAATATTGACTTTAGACCATATTTTTCCTATACTGAAATCAGGAAAAATATGGCGGCATTTCAGACAGGGAATGCCAGGGACTCAAGATGTGGGAATGGAAATCTGGCGGAAAAGAGGTAAAACATGAGCGAAGCAATCAGAAGAGCAATTCAGGAAGGGAAGACAATTCTGGGTCTGGAGTTCGGCTCCACCCGAATCAAGGCGGTATTGGTAGACGAGAGCCATCAGCCGGTGGCCATGGGAACCTGGGACTGGGAGAACAGTCTGGAGAACAATATCTGGACTTACAGTCAGAAGGACATATGGGAAGGACTGCAGGGCTGCTACAGGAGTCTGGCTGAGGATGTGCAGGCAAAGTACGGCGTGACATTGAAGAAGCTGGCTGCCATGGGCTTCTCGGGAATGATGCATGGCTATATGCCTTTTAATGAGGCGGGAGAGCTGCTGGTGCCTTTCCGTACCTGGCGCAATACCATGACAGAGGAAGCCTGTAAAAAGCTGGTCCCCATATTCAATTTCAATGTGCCCCAGAGGTGGAGCATCGCACATCTGTATCAGGCAATTTTAAGCGGCGAGGAGCATGTGAAGGATATCCACTACCTCACCACACTGGCAGGCTACATACACTGGCAGCTGACCGGCGAGGACGGAAAAGGCGGCGAACGGGTGCTGGGCGTGGGCGAAGCCTCCGGCATGTTCCCCATCGATTCCGGAATCTGTGACTATGATGCCGATATGATGGAGAAATTCGACAGTCTTGTGGCGGATAAGGGCTTCGGCTGGAAGCTGAAAGACATTCTGCCGGGGGTATTGCCTGCGGGAGAAAGGGCAGGTGTGCTCACCGGTTACGGCGCAAAGCTGCTGGATACCTCCGGCAATCTGGAGCCCGGGGTGCCCATGTGTCCTCCGGAGGGAGACGCAGGTACCGGCATGACGGCCACCAACAGCGTGAGAGTGCGCACGGGGAACATTTCCGCGGGAACTTCCATTTTCTCCATGGTAGTGACGGAGAAGGCACTTTCCAAAGTACACGAGGAGATCGATATGGTGACCACGCCGGACGGAAGCCCTGTGGCTATGGTACACTGTAATAACTGCACCTCCGACCTGAACGCCTGGGTGAACCTGTTTGAAGAGTTTGCCGGGAAATTTGGCCTGAAGCCGGATAAAAATGAGCTGTTTAGCACCCTTTACCGGGAGGCGCTGAAGGCGGACACAGACTGCGGCGGACTGATGGCGTACAACTACTTTTCAGGAGAGCCGGTGACGGGACTGAATGAGGGCAGACCTCTGTTCGTCCGTACTCCGGATGCGAACTTCACGCTGGCCAACTTTATGCGGAGCCATCTGTACAGCTCCATGGCGGCTCTGAAAATCGGCAATGATATCCTTCTGAAAGAGGAACAGGTAAAAGTGGATTCCCTGATGGGACACGGCGGACTGTTCAAGACGCCTGTGGTGGGCCAGCAGCTGATGGCCGCGGCCATGAACGCCCCTGTGACGGTGATGGATACGGCCAGCGAAGGCGGCGCCTGGGGAATGGCTGTTCTGGCCGCCTATATGGCGGAGAAGGAAGAGGGTGAGACCCTTCCGGACTATCTGAGCAACAAAATTTTCGCGGGCCAGACGGGAACCACCATTGAGCCGAAGCCGGAGGACGTAGCCGGATTTGACCGCTTTATTGAGAAATACAAGAGCACGCTGCCCGCGGAGAAGGCGGCGGTGGAAGGGCTGGCGTAAGCCGTCGGCCGGCTTTGCAGAATAATGTGGGAAGCCGCAATATCAGAAGGGGGAAGAAGCGCCGGATGTGAGCGGTGAGGACAGCGGCGAAGAGTCTGGCGTAAGAGGAAGCAGAAGACGGCCGGTATAGTATAGAACGGCAAAGAAATAAGACAGAAGTAACACAGGACGGAAAGGAAGGGAAAGCAGCATGTTAGAGGAATTAAAGAAACTGGTATGTGAGGCAAATCTGGAATTGCCGAAATACGGACTTGTGACATTTACCTGGGGAAATGTCAGCGCGCTGGACAGGGAGAGCGGTTATTTTGTCATCAAACCCAGCGGGGTGGAGTATGATAAGCTGACGCCGGAAGATATGGTGGTGGTGGATTTGAATAATAAAAAGGTGGAAGGGCGCTATAATCCGTCCTCGGATACCGCCACCCATGCGGAGCTTTACAAAGCATTCCCGGAGATAGGCGGCATCGTACATACCCATTCCACCTATGCCACAAGCTGGGCCCAGGCAGGCAGAGCGATTCCCTGTTACGGAACCACTCATGCGGATTATATTTACGGCGAGGTCCCCTGTGTGAGGTGCCTGTATGCGGAGGAAATCGCGGAGGCCTATGAGGAGAATACGGGACATCTGATCGTGAATGAGTTCAAGCGTCTGTGCAAGGACCCTGTGTCTGTCCCGGCGGTTCTGTGCAAGAATCACGGGCCTTTCACCTGGGGGAAGGATGCGAAGGAGGCTGTGCACAATGCCGTTGTCCTGGAGGAAGTGGCAAGGATGGCGTATCTGGCGGAATCCATCAACCATCACATTCAGCCTGCGCCTCAGGAGCTCCAGGATAAGCATTACTACAGGAAGCACGGCGCCAATGCCTATTATGGACAGGACAGCCAGTGAAATAGCTGGACGAAAAATGTAAAACATGATAAAATTTTATCAGGCTGATAACAAGCAGGCCGTATAGGCGCGGACAGGTGAAGGGCCGTATACGGCGGAATGGAGGAGACAATGAACAATTTAGAACTGCAAAAGCGCGCGAATGACGTGCGAAAGGGCATTGTTACGGCAGTTCACAGTGCGAAGGCGGGGCATCCCGGCGGATCCCTTTCTTCGGCAGATGTGTTTACCTATCTGTACTTTGAGGAGATGAATATTGACCCGAAGGACCCGGACAAGGAGGACAGAGACCGTTTTGTACTTTCCAAAGGACATAATGCTCCGGGACTGTACTCGGCCCTGGCCAACAGAGGCTACTTCCCGGTGGAAGATCTGACCACACTCCGGAAGCTGGGCTCCTATCTGCAGGGACATCCCTGTATCCATATCCCCGGCGTGGATATGTCTTCCGGTTCTCTGGGACAGGGAATTTCCGCCGCCGTTGGAATGGCCCTTGGCGGGAAAATGAATCAGAAGGATTTCAGAGTCTACACCCTTCTGGGAGACGGTGAGATCGAGGAAGGACAGGTGTGGGAGGCGGCCATGTTCGCAGGCTTCCGCAAGCTGGACAATCTCTGCGTCATCGTGGATAACAACGGCCTGCAGATCGACGGACCCATCGATCAGGTATGTTCTCCTTATCCCATCGACAAGAAATTCGAGGCCTTCAACTTCCATGTGATCAATGTGGACGCTCATGACTTTGACGCGCTCCGGGCCGCTTTCAAGGAGGCGAGAGAGACTAAGGGAATGCCTACCTGTATCGTGATGCACAGTCTGAAGGGAAAGGGCGTGTCTTTCATGGAGAACAGTGTGGACTGGCATGGCAAGGCGCCCAACGACGAGGAGTACGCGGTGGCGATGGCCGATCTGGACAAGATTGAGAAAGAATTAGAGAAAGAATTAGAGAAAGCAGGTGAAGCATAATGGCAGACCAAATCAAAAAAGTTGCAACCCGTGAAAGCTATGGCAATGCGCTGAAGGAACTGGCGGAAGAATTCCCCGATCTGGTGGTGCTGGATGCGGACCTGGCAGCAGCCACGAAGACCAGCGTGTTCCGGAAAGCATATCCGGACAGACATATTGACTGCGGTATCGCGGAGTCCAATATGATGGGTGTGGCCGCAGGACTGTCCCTGGTGGGGAAGATTCCTTTTGTGAGCTCCTTTGCCATGTTCGCGGCGGGGAGAGCCTTCGAGCAGGTGCGCAATTCCATCGGTTATCCGCATCTGAATGTGAAAATCGGTGCCACCCATGCGGGCATTACCGTTGGAGAGGACGGCGCAAGCCATCAGTGTAACGAGGATATCGCTCTGATGCGGACCATTCCGGGCATGGTGGTTATGTGCCCTGCGGACGATGTGGAGGCGAAGGCGGCCGTGCGCGCGGCGCTGGAGCATGAAGGCCCTGTGTACATACGTTTCGGCCGTGCGGCAGTGCCGGTCATCAATGACAGACCGGATTATCATTTTGAGATCGGCAAGGGTTCCGTTGTCCGGGAGGGGAGCGATGTGACCATCGTGGCCACAGGCATCTGTGTGGATTCCGCCATGGGCGCCGCGGAGAAGCTGGCGGCGGACGGCATCAGCGCAGAGGTGGTGAGCATCTGTACCATCAAGCCTCTGGACGAGGAGATTATTATTAACAGTGCGAAGAAGACCGGTAAGGTGGTTACGGTGGAGGAGCACAGTGTCATCGGCGGCCTGGGCAGCGCAGTCTGCGACTGCCTGAGCGCGAACCTGCCCACCAGAGTGAAGAAGCTGGGAATGCAGGATGTGTTCGGCGAGTCCGGCTCCGCGGCGGCGCTGGTTCAGAAGTACGGACTGGACGCGGAGGGCGTGTACAAGTCTGTGAAGGAATTCATGTAAGGTTATGATAACAGGACTGCCGCGTCCAGATTCTCTGGTGCGGCAGTATACAATGCTCATGTGATCCCAAATTGCAGAAAAATATAAGTAAATGTGTCTGTATTTTGACAAATTACTTATCAACTATGTCGTACAATTCATTCAGGAGGGATTGTATGGCTGGAAGACGATTGTGGCAGGGGATAATAATGGTAAAAGATATAAGGGAAATGTCAGAATTAGTTGGAGAAATACAACAGAACAGAAATAAATATACGATTGAGGATATGCCGATAATTGCCCAGAAAATATTGGATAAACTGGAGATAAGTAAGCCGGAGATACCAATAGTGGCTATTATGAAATCGTTAAAGTTTCAGGTGATATCAGCTGAAATGGAAGACGAGATATCCGGAATTATAGGAATTGATGATGAATTGAATCGAAATTTTGAATCAGGCAAAGTGATTGCTATCAACAGTAAAGATAATGTCGGACATCAGCGATTTACAATGGCGCATGAATTAGCGCATTATCTGTTTGATTTTGACGTCTCGAACAGCATTGTTTATTATAATGCTTATAATACGATGGAGGCGGAGTCCAAAGAAGAACAGAGGGCCAATTTTTTTGCGGCCAATTTACTTATGCCTGAAAAGCTGTTCAGAGAAGAATTTAAAAAGGCGGTTGTCAGAAATAATCTGTATTTTACAGTGGAAAAGTTATCAAATACTTTCTTGGTATCGAGAGAGGCTGTAAGACGAAGACTGGTGGAGCTATCATTGGAAGTTTGAGGATAAGCCTATGGATAATGAACATATGTTTGCCCAGATTAGGCTAAAGCCATATTCCACTGTTAAAAGTGACGAACAATTAAAAAATGATGATCGCTTCAGAATGACAGAGAGAAACGGAAAGTACAGTGAACTTCTGGAGGCCTACACAACAAATACAAAGAGGAGCCTTTTGATTAAAGTAAGTTTTCGAATTATATTTTTGCTTGTGTCCATCGGTGTATTGGTTGGTACATTTGTAGTGTTTTGCGTTACGATATGGTGCATTCTGACGAATAAAGTGGAAGCAGCTTACATAGAGACGATCGTTTCGATTCTATCTGTCATGGTTTCCATGGTAACAGTTTTTATTGTATTACCGAAGATTATGACCAAGTATCTGTTTGATATCGAAGAAGAAAAGAATATGTATAATGTGGTAAAGCAGATACAGGACTATGATCAGGTCATAAGAGAAAATTTAAAGTAAGAAAAGCATCCAATATCTCCCGGCAGATATTGGATGTTTTAAAATGGAGTGAAACGCAGGAAGCAAAAAAACATAGAACGGAGAACAAAATGGAAATCAGCAGTATCACAAAGCAGAGTATGGAATTTGCTTCGGGGAGGGAATAAATGAAAATATTAGTCATAGGCGGAAGCTACTTTTTCGGCAGAGTGTTCGTCATGCTGGCGTCGAAGGAGCATGAGCTTACCGTGGTAAACAGGGGGACATATTCCCTGACGGAATTTGGGGTACGGCAGGTAAAAGGAAATCGAAGGGATGCGGAAGTGTGGCGTTCTCTGGAAGGAGATTTTGAAGCGGTCGTGGATTTCTGCGCCTATGAACCGGGGGATATCGCCTGCGTACTTGATAATATGTCCGGGAAGGTGGGACAGTATATCTTCATCAGCACTGTGGACGTATATGCCAGAGGAACGGGGAAATGTATGGACGAGGACGCTCCTCTGGAGACCAGGATTTTCCCCGGGGAGGCAGGCGCCTATATAGCGGGAAAAGTGGCTCTGGAGCGGGAAGTCCGGGAGAAATGTGCGGAGAGAGGCATTCCGTATACCGTACTGCGGCCGGCGATTCTCTACGGACCTTTTAACTATGCGCCCAGAGAGTCGCTGTATATTCAGATGATGGTGCGGAACCATGTTTTACCGCAGATTACGGATGCTGACGGAGTATTTCAGATGGTCTATGTGAAGGATGCCGCGGAGGCGGTGTTGAAGTGCATTCACAATGAAAAAGCTTACGGACAGGCCTACAATCTGTGTCAGGACCAGGAGATGACTTACGGGATTCTGGCGGAGGAACTGAAAAAGGCTGCGGATGTGGAAGTGACAATGCTGCCTGTGACAGCGGCGGAGGCGGCGGAACAGAATATTCCCCTTCCCTTTCCAGTGACGAAGGAGGAATCCGAGCTGTATGCCGGCGACCGGAGCAGACATGAGCTGGGAATCAGCTACACCGAAATTTCGGAGGGTATTGCGAAGACTTATCGGGCATTTAAGGGGGTGTATGCGTAGGAGCAGACCCTGTCTATTTCTTAAAGAATCTTAAGAATTTAATAAACAAGTATGATACATTTCTGCCTTATATTGTATTTGCGAGAGGAAAACAGAAATAAATCCTGTGGAAACAGGAGAGACAGGAACAGATACAGTCGAACAGTACGATGAGGTGAAGAAATGTTAAGTCATGATAACCGGGCGCAGAGAAGAGATATTTATGAGGAGGCTGACACCAGGCGCAATCCATATCTGGCAGACTATGCACAGCAGAGAAGCGGCAGGAGTCAGGAACGGAAGGCAATACATGCGGGGAAAAATGCCGGTGCAGGGCAGAACGTTTCCGGGGAAAATGACGGACGCATTATACAGATGAAATCCAGAGAAGAAATTCTGACATCACATCCGGAAGGCAATGGCGGAAGGCGGGCTATGGGTTCCATAATATATGGCGGAGCTGAAGGAAAAGCAGGAAAGAGAGTCTCTCCGGGTACAGTGCTGACAGGGGGGGCTTCCTCCGGGGATCGGCGAAGTCAGGGCTCCGCGGGATATCGGGAGACGCCGCCCCGCCGTCAGGCCCCGGCAGAATATCGGGAGACGCCGCGCCGCCCTGCCTCCGCAAATTATCAGGAGATACCGTCTCGCAGCCAGGCCCCGGCAGAATACCAGGAGACATCGCCCCGCCGCCGCGCCGTTTCCGCAGAATATCAGGAGACATCGCCCCGCCGCCCTGCCTTCGCAGAATACCAGGATAGGCCGTCTCGCAGCCAGGCCCTGGCAGAGCATCAGGGTAAGCCGCGTCGCCGCTCTGCCTCCACAGAATACCAGGATAGGCCGTCCCGTCGTCCTGCCTCCACAGAATACCAGGAGACATCGCCGCGCCGCCGCTCTGCCTCCGCAGAATACCAGGAGACATCGCCGCGCCGCCGCTCTGCCTCCACAGAATACCAGGAGACATCGCCGCGCCGCCGTCCGTCCTCCACAGAATATCAGGAGATATCCCGTCGCCGCCCGGCGCCGCCGGAGTACCAGGAGATACCGATTCAGCGCCGGCCGTCTTCTGCCAGATATCAGAAGCCGTCGGCCCGCCGCTCTGCCGCTTCAAAGCGCGCGGCACTGTCCCGGCGCAAAAAGCGCCTCTTGGTACAGCGTCTGACCGTCAGCGTATGGCTTCTGTGCATTCTGGCGCTGGCAATCGCCCTGGTGATCAGAAATAACAGAGCTGCCGCCGCAGACAGCGGGAAAGAAGATTCTGTCATGGGTGTTGAAAATGTAATGAGCGGCCTGCAGAGTCCGATTTCCGGGGAGTCCACCCAGGGGCTTCCGGCGGAGGTATTCGCGGCGCACCCCCAGTGGACCGAAGATTTTCTGACACCCAATGAGTACTCCAGGCCCGGGGACAGCCTGGAGACAGTGAGAAACATTTTTGTGCATTATACGGCAAATCCCGGGACCAGCGCGGCCCAGAACCGCAGCTATTTCGAGCAGCAGAAGGACATGCATGAAGCCAGTGTCAGCTCACATTTTATCATCGGGTATGAGGGAGAGATCATTCAGTGTGTGCCTCTGGACGAGATTGCATATGCGGTGATGACCCGCAATTATGATTCCATTTCCATCGAATGCTGCTATCTGGCGGCTGACGGTTCCTTTACCCAGGAGACTTATGATTCTCTGATTTCGCTGCTGGCATGGCTTACGGATGCCTATGATCTGGACAGCGATGACATTCTCCGCCATTATGACTGCGGAGGCAAGAAATGCCCGCTCTATTATACGGATAATGAGGATGAGTGGGAACAATTGAAAAAGGACGTGGACAAGCTCTGATATCTTTGTTAAAATAGACGGTGTGAACGAATACGGCAGGATACATATCGCAGCCGTTTGGACAGGTTGCCGGACTGCGCAGACAGCGGAGTCGGGAATTGTACAAGGCGGCATCGTGGAGGTCAGGATGAATATATTATCACCGTCTATTTTGGCAGCAGATTTCAGCAGGCTTGGAGAGCAGATAAGAGAGGTGGAGCACGCAGGTGCCCGTTATCTGCATATTGATGTGATGGACGGGATGTTTGTGCCGGACATTTCCTTTGGAATGCCGGTGATCCTGTCCATTCGTCATTGTTCGGATATTTTCTTTGATGTCCACCTGATGATTCAGAAGCCGGAGAGATACATAAAGGAATTTGCCGACTGTGGCGCCAATCTGATTAATTTTCATCTGGAGGCCACGGATGATGTGACGGGCACCATTCAGAAGATCCGGTTTCTGGGGAAGAAAGTGGGAATCACCATCAGCCCGCATACGCCGGCGAAAGCACTGGAACCGTACCTGAAGCTGGTGGATATGGTGCTTGTGATGACAGTGAAGCCCGGATTCGGCGGACAGAAGCTGATTCCGGAATGTCTCGATAAAGTGCGGGAAGTCCGGGCCATGGTAATGGAAAAAGGGCTGCGCACGGATATAGAAGTGGACGGCGGAATCAGACTGGACAATGTGGATCTCGCGCTGGAGGCGGGGGCAAATGTGATAGTGGCAGGTTCGGCGGTATTTCAGAATAAGATTTCAGACAATGTGAGACAGTTCATGGAGAAACTGGAACAGGCCGGGGGAAACGGCTGACGGAATGCGGGGTGACGGTATGCAGTTTAACGGAATCGGGAACGAACATGGTGCGGAGATGCATCATGTGACCAATTGTATGCATGATCACAGCCATTATCGACAGGATATGGGAGCGATGAAGGCGGCGGCCGGGAACATGAACGCCCAGGCGGCCCAGGAAACTGGTCAGCAGACGGAGGGACAGTTTTCCCTTTCGGCCTGGCTTGAGAAAACCCTGGGCAACGGGAAAAGTCTGCTTCGTTATATCTGGGGTACCAATGAGCCCACCGAAGCCGGAGAGCCCGGAGATAAGACAGGAGCGGCTCAGGTGCTGGCCCAGGTCAGCGAAAGCAGGACGGCGGACAGCGGGGGAACCGGTACCACGGGGCTGAATATTCATCAGCCGGATATGGCGCAGACCCTGCATGCCCCGCAGGTTGCGGCAGCGGCGTCAGCGGTCCCGCCCCGGAATCCACAGGGCGATCCGTATTTTGCGGCGGTGGAGGACACCGGAAGCCGTCAGGAGAATCTGTGGCAGAAAGTGCGGGTAAAGTTCAAGGACATCGCCGGGCAGCTGGCCGGTCATCTGCCGGGGAAATTCCTGAATACCCAGACGCGCGGGTCTTTTCAGGCAAAACAGGAGCGGGGGCGTCCCAGGGAAGATTTGCGCAGGCGAAGTAAGTTCCGCAGAGATGAACTGGAAATCGACTGCGTTTTGATGGATGACAGTTATCTGATGGACTCCTATGACAAAAAAGGAGAATACAGCAAACTGTCCACGAAGAAATAATGGGTTGACAGTCACCGCGGTTTATGCTATTTTTTATTCAGGGTAATAGAAGCCTCACGAAGAGGGAATTCTATTGTTCAGGTGAAAAGCGGTGACGAAGAGAGTATCCTTTATCGACGTCTTACAGAGAAGGCTCCGGCAGGCCGTAAAGGTCCGCATTGCTGAGAGGAGCCGGACAGAGTGGAGGGGAAGATGGCTTCCGAGCGGCGCACCGAGTCTGCTTTATGTGGATAAGGCTGCGACAGGTTCCGCCTGTTATAGCGGACAGGGTTACTGACCCGAGGAGGCCCACAGTGCGAACTGCGGGTGAAGAGAAGTGGTAACACGGGCATAAGTGCTCGTCTTCTGGTGTATATCAGGTACATGCACCGGCGGACGGGTTTTTTGTTTACAGAAAAGGGCGCCGCCGGACAGACATGGAATCAGTAAGGTGCCGAAGGGAAAGGAGTTTGGGCAATGGAAAACAAGGGAAAGTATTATCTGACAACGGCGATCGCCTACACATCGGGTAAGCCGCACATTGGGAACAACTATGAGATTGTGCTGGCTGACAGTATCGCCCGTTTCAAGAGGAAGGAAGGATATGAGGTATTCTTCCAGACCGGAACGGACGAGCATGGGCAGAAGATTGAGCTGAAAGCCCAGGAGGCCGGGAAGACGCCTAAGGAATTCGTGGACCAGGTGGCAGGAATCATCCGGGGAATGTGCGATCTGCTGAACATTTCCTATGACAAATTTATTCGCACCACCGACGATTACCATGAAGCACAGGTGCAGAAGATTTTCAGGCGCCTGTATGATCAGGGAGATATCTACAAGGGTGCTTACGAGGGAATGTACTGTACGCCCTGTGAGTCTTTCTGGACCGAGTCCCAGCTGGTGGACGGCAAGTGCCCGGACTGCGGCAGGGAGGTGAAGCCTGCGAAGGAAGAGGCTTATTTCTTCCGTATGAGCAAATATGCGGACAGACTGATAAAGCATATCAACGAGCATCCTGAGTTCATTCAGCCCGTGGCACGGAAGAATGAGATGATGAACAATTTCCTGATTCCGGGACTCCAGGACCTGTGTGTGTCCAGGACTTCCTTCAAATGGGGCGTCCCGGTGGATTTCGACCCGGGGCATGTGGTGTATGTGTGGCTGGATGCCCTGACCAACTATATCACCGGAATCGGCTATGATGCGGAGGGACACAGCACGGAACAGTACGGAAAGTTCTGGCCTGCGGACCTGCATCTCATCGGAAAGGATATTATCCGTTTCCATACCATATACTGGCCCATCTTCCTCATGGCGCTGGGAGAGCCGCTGCCGAAGCAGGTGTTCGGCCATCCCTGGCTGCTGATGAACAGCGGTAAGATGAGCAAGTCCAGAGGGAATGTGATCTATGTGGATGATCTGGTGGATTTCTTCGGTGTGGACGCGGTGCGCTATTACATGCTGCATGAAATGCCTTTTGAAAACGACGGCAACGCCACCTGGGAGCTGATAGCGGAGAGGACCAATTCCGACCTGGCCAACACGCTGGGGAATCTGGTGAACCGCACCATTTCCATGAGCAATAAATATTTCGGCGGCGTGGTGGCCTGCAAGAGCGGGGAAGAGGGAACAGACCGGGATCTGAAAGCCGTGGTCACAGGCGCTTACGGGAAGGTTACGGAGAAAATGGCACAGCTGCGGGTGGCGGATGCCATGACAGAAATTTTTGCCATTTTTAAACGCTGCAATAAATATATTGACGAGACGGAGCCCTGGATTCTGGCAAAGGATCCGGCGAAGGCGGACCGGCTTTCCACGGTACTGTATAATCTGGTGGAGGGTATCTGCACAGGCGCTTCTCTTCTGCAGCCCTTTATGCCGGAGACAGCGGAGCGGATTGCCGCGCAGTTGAATACGAATTTGAGGGAATTTGATGAACTGGAGCAGTTCGGCCTGTATGAAAGTGGAAAGAAGGTGACGGATCACCCGGAGATCCTCTTCGCAAGGCTGGATATGAAGGAAGTGGAGAAAAAGGATGCGGAGATGGCGGCGGCCATGGAGGCAGCTGCCGCCGGAGAAGAGAAGGAAGGTGCTTCTGAAGAGCCGGCCGGGGACGGAAAGGAGAAGTCGGAGGCTCAGGTTGTGGATGTGGAGGCGAAACCTGAGATTTCCTATGAAGACTTTGGTAAGCTTCAGTTCCAGGTAGGCGAAATTCTCTCCTGCGAGGCTGTGCCGAAGTCCAGAAAGCTGCTTTGCAGTCAGGTGAAAATCGGCAGCCAGGTGAAGCAGATTGTATCCGGCATTCGGCCTCATTATACCCCGGAGGAAATGGTGGGGAAAAAGGTGGTGGTTCTGGTGAACCTGAAGCCGGCGAAACTGGCGGGCGTGCTGTCCGAAGGAATGATTCTGTGCGCGGAGGATGCCGAAGGGAATCTGGCGCTGGTGGTTCCGGAGAAAGAGATGCCTGCAGGTGCGGAGGTAATGTAGCGCTGTGGGCTCATGGCGTTCATAATGTAGAGGAATGGAATATATGATAAAAGAAGAATTTTATTTTGATTCCAGGGACGGAAAGAGTAAACTTCACGGGGTCAGATACCGGCCGGAGGAGCCGGAATCTGTCCGTGGAATTGTACAGATTGTCCATGGCATGGCCGAATATGTGGAACGGTATGAGGAGTTTGCGGAATTCCTCACAGCCAGAGGCTATGTGGTGACGGGAGAAGATCATCTGGGTCATGGTAAATCGGTGAAAGAGGGCGGAAAATACGGGTATTTCTGCGAAAATGATCCGGCAACTGTCCTGGTGCGGGATGTGCATCGGCTGAAAAAGATGACGGAAGCCCTGTATCCCGGTGTGCCCTATGTAATAATGGGGCACAGCATGGGTTCTTTTATCACCCGCAATTATCTGTTCCGCTATGGAACGGGAATTTCAGCCGCCATTATCATGGGAACGGGAATGCAGCCGAAGGCTGTTGTGGAGGCGGCTTCGGCTGTGACGGCGCTGCAGAAGTTTGCCTGCGGTTCCGGACATGTGAGCCGGCTCATTGACAGGCTTGCCTTTGGCGGGTATAATAAGAAAATCACAGATGCCCGCACAGAGTGGGACTGGCTCAGCCGGGACCGGGAACGGGTGAAGCGCTATATGGAGGATCCGCTGTGCGGATTCACCTTCACAGTCAATGGTTTTGCCGCGCTGTTTGAGCTGATTTCCAGACTGTACCGCCCGGAGAATCTGGAGCAGATTCCGAAGAAGCTGCCCATATTCATGGTGTCGGGAGATGCGGACCCGGTGGGAGACTGCGGAAGAGGCGTCAGGATGGCGTATGAGTCGCTGACAGGTGCGGGGCTGGAGAATGTCAGACTGAAACTGTATGAAGGCGGCAGGCACGAGCTGCTGAATGAGACGAATCGGGACGAAGTGATGAGAGATATTCATGATTGGCTGGAAGAAGCAGTAGGAAGGAAGGCTGTGAAGCAGCAGGTGTGATGAATATAAAAATGACGGAGATGCCCTATGAGGTCAGATGGGCCAGAACAGAGGAGTGGCGGCCGGTGATGCGGATGATCTGGCGGACCTTTCTGAGATTTGAGGGAAGGGAATACACGAAAGAGGGCATCAGGAACTTTTACAACTTTATTACAGGGGATGAACTGTACACGCTTTTTCTGAGGGGAGAATATCCGCTGATGGTGGCCCTGGACGCGGGAAATATTATCGGTGCGGGGTCTGTCAGAAGCAGAAATCATCTGTCGCTGCTGTTTGTGGACGAAGCTTATCAGTGCAGGGGAGTCGGAAGTACGATTCTCGCAAAGCTGTGTGAGTATCTGAAGACAGAGGCAGGGGAACGCTATATGTCACTGCAGGCGGCGCCTGTGGCGGTCAATTTCTACAGAAAACAGGGTTTCCGCGCGGTGCGGCCCGAGGTGGAATACGGCGGCATACGGGTGACATTTATGGAAAAAGTATTTTAGATTACAGAAAGGCGGTTTTTATGAAACTATTTAATCTTGACAGTCCTTTAATGCGTGCGCTCAACAAGATGGCGGATCTCATGTGGCTGAATATCCTGACACTGATCTGCTGCATTCCCATTGTGACCGTGGGCGCTTCCATGACGGCCATGCATTACATGGCCCTGAAGATAGCCCGGGACGAGGAGTGCTATATCACAAGAGACTATTTTAAATCCTTCCGGCTGAATTTCAGGCAGGCGACGGTAATCTGGCTGATCATGCTGTTTTTTATTCTGGTGCTGGCAGGCGACTTTTTTATCATGAAAAATATGGAGGTAAAGTTCAGCAATGTGATCAACATTATGCTGCTGGTGGTGATAATCATTCTGCTGTTCACATCTACCTTCGTATTCCCGGTGCTGGCCAAGTTTGATAACACGATTTTACGGACCATCAAGAATGCTTTCTTCATCGGCGTCCTTCAGTTCCCGAAGACCATATTGATGATGATTCTTTCTCTGGTACCGCCGGTACTGTTCATTTTTGCTCCGAGAATTATACCCATAGTGGTGCTGTTCTGCTTCTCCGCGCCGGCATGGGTGTCGGCGAAGCTGTACAACAAGTTCTTCCAGAAGCTGGAGGACCAGATTAACGGGGAGAATGCGCCGGAGGAGACAGAAGGCGGGGCTGAGGAAGAGGACGAGAGAATATTTAAGGATGAGCTGGACGAGGCTCTTCTGGAAGATTCGAAAAACCAATAAATTCCTTGTATATTCTGTCCAAGGAAATGATGAAAAATTAGGCAAAGTGACAATTTGAAAAAAATGATAGGTAGTTTATAAGCATTTTTGACAATCCGCTTCAAAATCTTTGTGGAATAGTAGTATGGCGGAATCGGAGGCGATTCGTTATACTGATACATGTAAAGAGCGCTGCGGTGAGAGGTCATCGCAGGAGCGGAAGAAAACATGATACGTGAAAGGAGTTTTTCTATTATGGCAAGTTTATCTTTAAAGAATGTCTGCAAGGTATATCCCAACGGCTTTGAGGCAGTTAAGGATTTTAATCTGGAAATTGCAGACAAGGAGTTCATTATTTTCGTAGGACCCTCCGGATGTGGTAAGTCCACCACACTTCGTATGATTGCCGGTCTGGAAGATATTTCTGCCGGTGAACTGAAGATTGGTGACAGAGTTGTAAACGATGTGGAGCCAAAGGATCGTGATATCGCAATGGTATTCCAGAACTATGCTCTGTATCCTCATATGTCCGTATATGACAATATGGCATTCGGTCTGAAACTGAGAAAGGTTCCGAAGGATCAGATTGACAAGATGGTTAAGGAAGCCGCTAAGATTCTGGACCTGACTCCTCTCCTTGATCGTAAGCCGAAGGCTCTGTCCGGTGGTCAGAGACAGCGTGTTGCCATGGGTCGTGCTATCGTTCGTAACCCCAAGGTGTTCCTGATGGATGAGCCTCTGTCCAACCTGGATGCAAAGCTGCGTGTACAGATGCGTATCGAGATTGCGAAGCTGCATCAGAGACTGGGAACCACCATCATCTACGTTACACATGACCAGACAGAGGCTATGACCCTGGGTACCAGAATCGTCGTTATGAAGGACGGCGTTATCCAGCAGGTAGATACTCCTCAGAATCTGTATGACAAGCCTCAGAA
>JAAWLQ010000526.1 GCA_022797995.1 Lachnospiraceae bacterium | reverse complement strand
ACAGAGCCCTGACCGGCTTTGCCGGTATCGCATTCTTTACGCTTCTGTGGCAGTATATTCTGAGAAAAACGGAAGGAAAGCTGAAATTCAGGGTTCTCACAGAGCTGGGGAAGAACAGTTTGGGTATCTATATCCTGTCCGGCTATATCCTGCTGCTCTTCGTACGCAGGATACCTTTTATAACCGAACCTTCCTATCTGTTGAATATAGCGGAGACGCTTGTGATTCTGCCTCTCACGCTGTTTATAACCAAAGTTGCCGGAAATGTCCCCTTTCTCTGCCTTTTCGTGGGCAAAGCCCGCAAAAAAAGCGCCGCTTCATCGTGACGCTTTTCTACTCTGAATCCAATATATCTGTCACCATATTTCAGACAGAGTAACATTCAGACGGGCTGCTGAACAGTTACCGGCGGCCAGGGCAGATCTGAAACTTCCAACTTCTTGTCCCGGAGCATCAGCTCCTTCACTGCCTGAGCGGCGCTTCTTCCCTCGAACAGCACCGCGTTTACCTGCTCGATAATCGGCATCTGTACCTTATATTTCCGGGCAAGCTCCATGGCGGCCTTTGCGGAATAAACGCCTTCCACCACCATTTTGACTTCCGCCATAGCCTCTTCGCAGGTCTTCCCCTGACCGATCAGGATTCCCGCCCGGCGGTTTCTGGAGTGCATGCTGGCACAGGTGACGATCAGATCTCCAATACCGGTCAGACCGCAGAAGGTCTCGAACTTTCCGCCCATGGCGGTACCCAGTCGCGCAATCTCCGTAATTCCCCTGGTAATCAGCGCGGCTTTTGTATTGTCCCCATAGCCCAGACCGTCGGCGATTCCCGCCGCAAGAGCCACCACATTTTTCAGCGCGCCCCCCAGCTCCATCCCCAGAATATCGGGAGTGATGTACACCCGGAACACTTCGTTCATGAAAAGGCTTCTGATATATTCTGCGGTTTCCTTCGTTTTGGCACCCACCACAATGGTGGTGGGAATCCCCCGCCCCACTTCCTCCGCATGAGAGGGCCCGGACATTACGGCCACGTCCGCCTGGGGAATCTCCTGTTCAATAATCTCAGAGAGTGTCATTACCGTGTGTTCCTCTATTCCTTTGGCCACATTCAGAATCTTCTGTTTCGGTGCCACAAGACCGCTCAGTCTGTGGGAGGTCTCTCTGGTATATGAGCTTGCCACAGCCATCACCAGCAAATCCTTCCCTTCCACAGCCTCTCTGTCCTCTGTGGTAAAGACAATTTCCTCCGGCAGCTTTACACCTGGAAGCATCTTATGCTCGTGAAATTCCCTCAGCATTGTAATTTCCTTCTCCAATGCCGACCAGACACAAATCTCATGTCCGTTCTTTTGCAGCAGCACCGCAAGGGCTATTCCCCAGCTTCCTCCGCCTATGATACTTACTTTTGCCATATTCCCTCCTGCTATTTCTTCGGTTCCTCTTCCACATCCACCTTATTTTTCTTAAACAGATAAGTTCTGCGCTCGTTTCCGTGTATCAGACGCACGATATTCTGTCTGTGCTTCCAGTATGCCATTCCGGCCAGAACCAGCGCAAGCGTGTACATTTCACACAGCTGTGCCTGGGACATCGCGCCGAACACACCCTTCTGGCCACAGATTACCATTTCAATCACAAATCCCAGATACACCAGAAGAGAACCCAGCGACACCAGATGTGTGGTGAGAAAAATTCCAAAAAACACCACAACGCCCATGACAATAAAATATGGATGAAAGGACAGAATCATTCCCGCCGTGGCGGCGATGCCCTTTCCTCCCTTAAATCCCATGTAAAAGGGATAATTATGTCCCAGAATCGCACCCGCTCCCGTATACAGGCACAGAAGATAAATCATATCCGGGTGACTGCCCCCGAAAATCAGCCTGGTAATCCAGACCGCCGCCATACATTTCAGACAGTCTCCCGCAAATACAATCAGGCCGGCCTTTGTTCCCAGCACCCGCAACGCGTTGGTGGTACCGGCATTTCCACTTCCGTGCTGCCTGATATCAATTCCGTGGGCCTTTCCATAAAAATATGCACTCTGAAATAAACCAAACACATAGCCGACCGCTAAACAGATCACCCTTTCCATTGCCTTTGTCTACTCCTTTTCATTTCTTTCTCTGATGATAAACCTCAAAGGAGTTCCTTTGAAGCCGAAAGTCTCCCGTATCTGATTCTCAATATATCTGGTGTAGGAAAAATGCATCAGTTCTTTATTGTTTACAAAAATGACAAAAGTGGGCGGTTTCACGGCAACCTGGGTGATGTAGTAAAGCCGCAGCCGCTTCCCCTTGTCGGACGGAGGCTGCTGCAGCGCCACCGCTTCCGTCATAATCTCGTTCAGCACGCCGGTGGCCACACGCATGGCATGATTCTCGCTGACCATGTCAATCAGGTCGAAAAGTTTGTGCAGTCTCTGCCCCGTCAGCGCGGAAATGAAAATAATCTCCGCATACGGCATGTAGGACAACACATTCCGCACTTTTTCCGTCACCCGGTAAATGGTCTTGTCATCCTTTTCCACCGCATCCCATTTATTCAC
>JAAWLQ010000525.1 GCA_022797995.1 Lachnospiraceae bacterium | reverse complement strand
CAGTTCCTTTTTAAAGCTTTCTATTTCTTTCAGGTTTGGCAATACTTCTTTCATATATTCCTCAATCTCCGGAACCCCATCCGCTATGATCCCTCTGTTATCGGCGTAAACATCCATTGTTATGATTTCTTTGGCATGCCCCATGAGCTTTGATACCGCCTTTGGATTAAATGACTCTTTCAGCAGAAGCGTACAGTAGGTGCTGCGCAGGTCATGCCAGCGGATGTCCGGTAAACCATTTTCAGCAAGAAGCTGTTTATAGTACCTGCAATGGAACCCTTTGCTCCTTGCCCTGCCAAGGGTGGAACAACAGATATAGCCCAGGTCCTGAAACTCTCTCTTTTTGCGCCGGAACGTGCGGCTATCCCGTCGCAGAGTCCCACCTCCTTTCGCAGTTCCCCAATCTGCTTTGTCAGACTAGAGATTTCTTCTTTTATTTCTGACAGCTTTTCGCTGTCTTTGACGCTGCGGCTCTGATACCGCAGGTGTTTCCTTTTGTCTGCAAGCCCCGCCATCCTCCCCTGCGGATCTTCCTTCAATGAAAAAAGCTGCTCTGTGGTACCGATCCGATAACGGCAGAGCAGCCTTGTCTCCTTTGAAATCGCACCCGTACAGGCGGTTAATCTGCAACAGGCACATCGTCACTATGCCTGCCATGCCGCCTACAAGAGTTCCACTCAAAAATGCCACCATTACCATACTGCTCCACTCACCTTTATTGCCGCCTGCCCTGCAATCGTCTGTACCGCCTCCATAAAGGTATGTCCCCTGACTTTTATCAGGTAATCCACCGCTGACCTGCCCGTGATTGGATATTTGCAGATAAATTTAAGAATATCCGGGCATAAAAATAGCCGGACAATCTTCATTTCTGAAAACCATCCGGCTATGTATATTTCTTTTTCAATTTGTGACAACATTGTTGTCACAAATCAATCATCCTAAATTATTTTTTAACCTTCCATTGCGAATTTCTATGAGAACCTATATTCTCAATCACTCCTTCATTTACTAACTCAAACTTCCCACATCAAAAATGGGATTCACACATTGAAAAATCAATACTTTAGCCTGTAAAATATTTTCATGCCGCTGTTTCTTTCCGTTCCAGAGCCTCCTGCATGTATTTAGGAAGACGCTGAATAAAACCGGCAGTGAATTCTTCCAGCTGGGCTTCGGTGATGTGGAAATATTCCATGACTGCATCCATCAATGCATCTATGATGATGCACATGGACCGACTGAATGTGATATCCTCCATTTCATCCAGCAGGCAGAAACACAGTTCACATATGGTTTTATCATCTTCGTTTTCGCGCTGGGCTACTGACAGCATCATATAGCGGGAAAAGACGATGGCAACATGGGCGTTCATGGCATCATAGGAGATACCCCGGTATTCCTTTACAAGATTCAGACAGGATTTGCATGCCTTGAAGAAGACCTCTATGTCCCAGCGTTTCCCATAAACGCGGATGATTTCTTCTTCGGAAAGCTCCGTATCCGTGCTTACGATCACCAGCCAGTCCTTCCGTTTGCTTTTATTGCGGACGTACACAAATTTTGCCGGAATGCTTTCGCCATCTTTTTCAACCGTCACAGGCACGGAAAGAAGATATCGGGAACGGCCCCTGCGTTTTTTGTTTCGGCTGTAGATCTCCTTCACATTGAGTTTTTCACCGTTATACAGATATTTCGTTTTGCCCTTCTTGACCATGGCAATCGTGTCAAGGTGTTCCTGGGTTTTCAGTGCGATTATGGTCTTCGGCGCACAAAACCAGCTGTCAAACAGGACACATCCGGCAGTGATGCCTGCATAACGGGCGGAATGGATCAGTTCCACCATGACATCTGTAGCTTTGCGGCGTGCCTGCCGGCGTCTCCTTCCGGCAGGGGAGCGTCCGTCACAGGCCTTCCCTTCACAAAGAAGGTTCTTATCCTCCGCGGCAGAGAGCAGGCAGTGGCTGACCGGCACAAAGGAGTTCCCGTCCGACCAGCCAGGAGCGAGCATCCGGAATCCGAAACGGTATTTCATGGAGCAGTGGTCGAAGACCCTTGCAGGCAGTTCCACCTTTTTCGAGCGGGAGCGGTCAAACAGGCTGTCGTCAACAATGAAGACATCCTTGCGCGTTTCGTCCGTCAGGGGTTTCATGAAGCCGTTGATGATGTCGGCAGAAAGCAGTGTTGTGAAACGCTGCCAGTTCGTCCGGGCGTTGTCAAGAAAACGGTAGATGGTGTTTTTGGAGAATCCTTCTCCAAATGTACCTGTTTTCATCTGCATATAGAAACTCCTGTCGGAAAACATCATGCAGAATAGAAAGCGGAATACCTCCATTACAGGGATACCTTTTTCTTTTCCGGCGTTACATTGAAAGAGCAGCTTTCCAAGGTGGAACCTCTTCATAAATTTTGTGGCAAAATCAGAAACACTGTTTCCATTATCGGTTGTCTGTGGTATACTTGACATGGCATAAATCTCCTTGCTGTGTAATTGTTTTTGGACAACTCAATTATACCACAGGCAAGAGGTTTGTGCCTTTTTTATGGGTTAAAGTATTG
>JAAWLQ010000524.1 GCA_022797995.1 Lachnospiraceae bacterium | reverse complement strand
AGTACGGGGTAGATAGGGGTAAGGTGAAGGTGCAGCAATGCATAGAGCTGATACCTACTAATCGGACGAGAGCTTAACCAGGAAGGAAAGAAAGTTTTGCAGGTTTGGATACAGTGTTCGGTTTTGAGGGTACAATAAATTTTTATAATGATTTTTAGAAGAGTAGGATGTCTACTCTTTTTTCATGTTCAGATAAAAACGATATATGTCATGGGAATGATATGGAAAAATGGCAAAGAGGTGAATTCTAAATGAAAATTCTTCTGGTAGAGGATAATGAAGCGATTATTATGGGATTGGAGTATCTTCTCACACAGGAAGGATATCAGGTACTGACGGCCAGAACTGTGTCACAGGCTTTGGAACTGTTAAACAGCGGACCATGTGATCTGGGAGTACTGGACATTGCTCTTCCGGATGGAGACGGATTCAGCTTATTCAGAAAGATAAGGCAGGAAGGGCAGTTTCCTGTAATTTTTCTGACTGCCAGGGATGAGGAAGATGATGTGGTTCGCGGGCTGGAACTGGGAGCGGAAGACTATATCATAAAACCTTTCCGCAACAGAGAGCTGATCTCCCGTATCAGGCGGGTCTTACGTAACAGCGGAAAAGGAAATAAGGTTTTATGGTGTAAGGACATTTCCCTGAATACGGAGACAGGGAAGGTCAGACGAGGCAGTGCGGAGATTTCTCTGACGAAACTGGAATATAAAATTTTGTATAACATGATGTCCTGTCCGGGAAAGCTTTTTACCAGAGATGAGATTCTGGCGGATATATGGGATGTGGCGGGGAATTTTGTCAATGATAACACCCTGTCTGTCACCATGAAACGCCTTCGGGAGAAGCTGGGGGATTCGGAGGGACAGATTATCAGGACCGTGCGGGGTATGGGATATCGTATGGAGAAATGAGGGACCGTAAGCAGGTATGGAATATCGCATGGAGAAATGAAGACGTAAGCAGATATGGGATATCACATGGGGGAATGAAGGACCGTAAGCGGGAACGGGGAGAAATCAGATATGAAAGTATACTGGAACAGAGAATTGAAGAAGCTTGTCCTGGGATTTGTGGGTACGTTTTTATTCGGCTGTCTGTTGGTGAATCTTATCCTGGGAAGATATACGGATTATGCCAGAACGGAATATAACCGGCTGCTGGCTTCTGTCTTTGGAAATGTGGCGGCGGCCTATCCGGAAGTGCCGGAAGAAGAGATTGTAAAAGTTCTGAACGATAATGAGAATCAGGGGGCAGGGGAGGAGATACTGAGGCAATATGGCGTTTATAAAGACTATGGCGCGGCTTCTTTTGGCGTGCGGGAGAAGCAGTTTTCTGATCTGAAGCTTGGGGCTAATATTATCTTGTTTCTGCTGTATTTCCTGGCAGGCATACTGTTGTATTACCATTTGAGAAAGAGGCAGAATGCTGTCTATCAGCTGACGGATTACATGGAGGCCCTGAATCGGGAGGGGTACAGGCTGGAGATGGAAGAGAACGGAGAGGACGAATTAAGTGGTCTGCGCAATGAGATTTATAAACTGACTGTCCTGCTGAAGGAGCAGGCGGAGAAGGCGACAGAACAGAAAAAGGCGCTGGCGGATACCATGGTGAACATTTCTCATCAGTTGAAGACACCGCTTACTTCGGTTACTGTTCTTGTAGATAATCTGGTCGAGAATCCGGAGATGGAAACGGAGACAAGACAGCACTTTATGACGGAGATTACACGGCAGATTACAGGCATGTCCTGGCTGATTACCACAATGTTGAAGAGGGCAAGGCTGGATGCGGGTGTGGTGGAACTGGAAAGGAAGAGACTGCGTGTCAAAGAGCTTGTGGAGGAAGTAATTCAGAGACTGGAGCTTGCGACGGAGTGGAAAAATCTTACCGTTTCTGCGGAGATTCCCGAAGAGGCGGAAATTGTGGCGGATGCGAAATGGATGGCGGAGGCGGTGATGAACATCGTCAGGAATGCGCTGGAACATACTCCTGTGGGAGGATGTGTGGAGATATCCGGGGAGCAAAATGAGATTTACACGCAGATAGTGATCAGGGACCATGGCGCAGGGATTACAGAGGAGGAACAGAAAAAGCTTTTCCGGCGTTTTTACAACGGCAGTTCCATGAGAGAGGACAGCGCGGGAATCGGGCTGGCCCTGGCAAAGGAGATTGTGGAGAAGCATGACGGAAGTATTTCGGTAGATTCTCACGCGGGAATCGGGACGGCATTTATCCTGAGATTTTTGAGACAATAATTTTACATTCTTTTGAAAATGTCACTGAAATGTCATTTAGGTTTTTTATACTGGAACTGTAAAAAACAGGACAGATTTGTGATGGGATGAAAGGAATGGTGAAAAAATGGGAGGGAGTACTTCTTCGGAGATTTTAAGAACAGAACATTTATACAAAAGATATGGAAAGGGGAATAACGAGGTCATTGCGGTAAATGATGCCTGTTTTTCTGTGGCCCGGGGAGAATTTGTGGCAATTGTGGGAAGCTCCGGCAGCGGTAAATCAACGCTGATGCATATGCTGGGAGGAGTGGACAGACCCA
>JAAWLQ010000523.1 GCA_022797995.1 Lachnospiraceae bacterium | reverse complement strand
GCACAACTTGGGAAAAACTTCTCGGAGAGTGGCGGAACAGAAATCACGGGAGCAGAACTGCTTAAACTTGCATGGGATAAAATTAAAGAGATACAGTATTTGGGCGGAGGTGTGGTGACCTTCCTAGAGGCAGAAAATGAGGAAAGGCTGTTATCATTTTACCGTGATAACCGTTTTTCGCAGTTTGATACCAGGCAGACCGCATCAGATATGGAGGAGTCGCATGAGCTGGTACAGCTTTTAAGGCTGCTTTAATGCGATTTCGCCGCACTGAAAAGTATGGATTTTGTCGATTTGTCGAATTGCAAAATAGGGTGGGGTAAAATGCCAGTCCTGGAAAACGGACTAGCAGGGTAAAAGTCATCAAACGCTAACAGCGGCACAGGCGGCGACTATATAGTGAAATCATGAGGGCGTACGGAATCGGTTTTCATGAGACAATTTCAAATGAGACAGGAGAATAAAAAATGAACATGCAGGAATATATAGAGGAGGCGGAAAGCGCGCTCCTTCACACATACAACCGTTACCAGATCGTCCTGGACAGAGGCGAGGGCGTCTATCTGTACGATATGGAAGGAATTAAGTATCTGGACTTTGTGTCAGGTATCGCAGTGTTCGCATTGGGGTATCATAATAAAGAATATAACGACGCGTTGAAAGCGCAGATTGACAAGCTGATCCACACTTCCAATTATTATTACAACAAGCCTGCCGTGAACGCCGCGAAGAAGCTGAAGGCAGTGTCCGGAATGGACAGAGTATTTTTCACCAATTCCGGCGCGGAGGCCGTGGAAGGGGCCATCAAGGCCGCCCGGAAATATGCGTATCTGAAGGACGGCAGAACCGACCATGAGATCATAGCAATGAATCATTCTTTCCATGGCAGAACCATGGGGGCGCTGTCCGTGACGGGGAATCCGAAGTACCGGGAACCCTTTGAACCCATGATAGGCAACATCCGCTTTGCAGATTTGAACGATATCGAGAGCGTGAAGAGCCAGATTACGGACAGGACCTGTGCCATTATTCTGGAGCCGGTGCAGGGAGAAGGCGGCCTTTTCCCCGCCACGGAGGAATTCCTGCGGGAAGTGAGAGCAATCTGTGAGGAAAAAGATATCCTTCTGATTTTCGATGAGATTCAGTGCGGCATGGGGAGAACAGGATACATGTATGCCTGGCAGCGCTATGGGGTGAAACCTGATATCATGACCACGGCGAAGGCATTGGGCTGCGGTGTCCCTGTGGGAGCTTTCCTGATGACGGAAAAGGTGGCGGGACAATCCCTTGTGGCAGGGGACCACGGAACCACATACGGCGGCAATCCTTTAGTCTGTGCGGCCGTGGAAAAAGTCCTTGATTTATTCGAGGAGAACCATATAATAGATAAGGTAAAAGAAACCGCGCCCTATCTGGAGAAATGTCTGGATGAGCTGAAGGATAAGTATGACTGTATCACGGAGCGCCGGGGCGTGGGACTGATGCAGGGGCTGGTGTTTGACCGGCCTGTGAACGAGATCATCAACCGGGCGCTGGAAGAAGGGCTGATTCTGATCAACGCGGGTTCGAATATTATTCGTTTTGTGCCGCCTCTAGTCATCTCGAAGGCAAATATTGACGAGATGATCGACATTCTGGACAGCTGCATCGAGGCATGAGTCAGGCTGTAGCACGACATAAGGTCAGACCACCGGAGGCCGGCAAAAGACCGTATGATTGTGCGAAGCGGAAGGAAAAGGGTTTTACAGCAGAGGACCGGGATGCCGGTCCAGAGAGAAAACCGCGGAGGCCGGCAAAGGACCGTATGATTGTACGAAGCAGAAGGAAAAGGGTTTTATGGAAAGAGGCCGCGGACAGCGGCACGGAGGAAGGAATGCAGTTTAAAAAGAGATTGATTGGGGTGGCGGCGCTGGCAGTCTGCGGAGCCGCCGTCTTATACGGAAGCACGCTGGAAGCCGGCAGTATGGATGAGTCCGGGGGACTGTTGTCCGTATTTGACCGTAAGGAGACAATTTATTTCTGGTATAACGACGAGAGCATGACGAATTTTATCAACAGTGCAGCCGTTTCTTTCGGGGAGGAGGAGAATGTGCGGGTGATTCCGGTTCTGGCTGCCGAGAGCGAGTATCTGGAAGCGATCAATTATGCTTCGGTACACACGGAACAGACACCGGATGCCTATATCATCAGCCATGATTCTCTGGAAAAGGCCTATCTGTCGGGGCTTGCGACCCGGATTGAGGATACGGGGAGCATCTGCAATGAGGCACATTTCCCGGCTTCGGCTCTTTCTTCCGTCTCTTATCAGGGGAAAAAGGTAGCCTATCCATTGTTTTTCGAGACCAGTGCCCTGATCTATAATGAGACTTATCTGGCGGAATGGGCGGAGCAGATTGCCACGAAGGAACTTCTGGAGGGCGGAGAGCCGGGAGAAAATCCGGAAGAGACGAACGGAATCGCCGTGGATGAAGGATTGCTGGCAGAGCGGACGGCGGATTATTTTGCGAATGCGATTCCGGCCACGGTAGATGACATTCTGAATATAGCCAACACCTTCGATG
>JAAWLQ010000522.1 GCA_022797995.1 Lachnospiraceae bacterium | reverse complement strand
AATGTTTATGTCCATTTTTCTCTAATTTCTTTTCGTGCACGATATTCCGTTGTCAATCTTCGGCTGGAATCTCATTCATTGAGATTCCGAGAAGTTATAATAGCCACATATTTTTTGTAGATTTCTTCAATGCAGGATACTGTCATCTGCTCATGGGTCTGGCTTGAAAAAACATGTCTTCCTGGATACCTGTCGATATGTCTGTGTCTGATATAATTCTGAACTACCTTCGCCAATGATAAAGAAAGCCCTGCCTGCCGGGTTTTTGATCCCTTTCCGACTAAAGTAACGGATGCGCTTCTGTCATTCATACGTAAATCACAGACTTTAAAATCACATGTTTCTTGTGCCCTTGCACCAGTAGCATACATGAATGAAAGCAAAACTTTGTCTCTTAATCCAGTTTCATAGGTTTCATCAGGAAGGTCTAACAGTATTTTTACCTCTTCCCTAGAGAATACAGCCCTTGCTTTTTCGCTCCCTATATTGTCAAGTGATTTTCCTTAAAAAATCAAGGAGTTTTTAGTTACATATCTCAGATGAATAAGCCAAGGAGATGGACATTTCTCTGTATCTGGTACGAAAATAGAGGGTGAAAGGTACACGAAGCAGAACGTCCTTATCTTTCGCTCTACATGGCCTTGTGTATACCCGGCCTTCTATGGCAGCGCACCTCCCGTGTCTACCAGGATCACCGTCTCGCGGGTCCTAACTTCCTTCGTTCCGCCTGTCCATAACCAGGGCGTCAGCTTAGCTCCTTTGCAGGGTCATGCCCTATGGAAAATATTCCTGCTGACTACCGGCTCATTCTTTGTATTAAGTCTTGCTGACCTGACCAGCATGGCTCCCGGAACGGCGCCTTTCGGCGGACGTTTTCCCGCACCTTCCCCATGCTTTCCAGCTTTCCTGTCACCGCTGGTTTCAACCCTCAGCTTTTGGCTGGCTGAAGGCTCGACCCGGCCGTGACAGTGTATTGCTTCTGTCTGTCTCCTGCTGTCTATGCTTCCTGTGCCTGCGGCCTTCTGATGTCTCCCAGCAGCTTCCGGGAATCATAATCAACGCCTTTTGTGAGGATTGCGTAAAATATCCTTGAAGCCTTGCATGCCACCGCTACCACTGACTGCATCTTTTTGAGCGGGTTCTCCTTCCGCGTCCGGTAATACTCATGTATCTCCCGGAATTCCGCATTCTTCCCTATCAGCGATATTGCTGCCTCATACAGCACATATCTCAGGCGTTTCCGCCCACGGTAGCTGATCCGGCTCTCACCGCTGTGCTTGCCTGACTCATTCGACACGATCGCATACCCTGCCAGCTTCTGCAGCTGTTTGGGATTGTCAGAACGCCCTATGTCCCCCACTTCTGCTATGAAGCCGCTGACCGTTACCATCCCGATCCCTTTGACCGCCAGCAGTTTATCTATATATGGAACCTCTTTCAGCTTTTCCTCTATGCTCCGCAGCAGCCCCTCCTGCCTTGACGCATATACATCCATATCCTTCAGCAGGTTCCCCAGCTCCATCCGGGCTGCCTCCGGCGCTTCCCTGCTTCCGACGCTGTGCCCTGCGGCTGTTACCAGGGTCTTTGCCCTCTTCATCCCGGCTCCCCGCAGCTTTGCAGATCTGGTTCACGCCTTCCGCCCCCAGTCTGATAATGTCCCCCGGCAGCGGCGCCGCTTTCAGCACCATCCTCCCGCCCACCGCCGTCAGATCCCCATAAACGTCTTTATATTCAGGGAAATAGATGGCAAACCATCTGGCCAGGCGGTTCTTGATCCTTGTTAGCTCTTCCTGCGTCTGGAAGCGCAGGTTCGATAAGCTCCTGATCTCTGCATAGATACCAGTCGGTATATAGGGGTACGGGAACCGTCCCTCGTTGACGAGCGCAGCAATCGTCTTCGGATCTTTACGGTCATTCTTGTTGGGGTTGTTGTCATCCAGCTCCTTCGATTTCTTGACATGGTGGGGATTCACATGCACCGGCTTCATCCCATTGTCCTGCAGGGACTTCCCCAATGCGAACCAGTAATGGCCCGTTGGCTCCATGCCGGGAATCACGGCGGTTTTTCCGTGCTTCCCGGCAAGCTCCTCCATCCATGACTTGAGTGTCTGGAACCCAGCCTCTGTATTGCTGAATTCCAGCGGCTTTCTGCTGTACTCGTAGTTGCGCCAGTCGAAAGCCTTGGCATAATGGGTTCCACTTCCGACATCAATACCAACAATCAAAGTTTTTTCAGTTATGGATGCAATTTTTGCGTTCTGTGTGTTACAATTCATCTTGGATACCTCTCTGTTCAATAAGGTTTTTACTAACCGCCAAAGTCAGCAATCTTATTTTACTCTGAGGTATCTTTTTATCAACCACCTTTCTTGGAATTCCCTATGTTTGTATTATACAGGAAGCTCCTTATTGTAGTTATACAATAAGGATATATGAGCCATCGTTATTCGGAAAGTATTATCAGAAGTCTAGTAAACCTTAGTTCTCGAAAATTTGTGGTTCTACATTATTCGGCCCTACGCGGTATGGTGGCAGGGCATTGCACCTTGAAAGCTTTATAAGCCTCGTTCATTTTTTTGACCGGC
>JAAWLQ010000521.1 GCA_022797995.1 Lachnospiraceae bacterium | reverse complement strand
CCAAAAACAGGGAGATGCTATAAAAGCATCTTAGAGACAAAGCAAACGGTGCCGATTCATAAAATAAGACTACGAGATTAGCTTCGTGCAACAACCCTGCCCGGCGGCTGTGTCTGGATTGCAAAACCCCCCGGACTATGTTAAACTGACATCAAAAGCCCTATAAGAAATATAGAGCCACAAAAATCAGACAGGAGGCCGGCAGATGGACGAATATACTCTGGCGAAAAAACTGGAAGAAAGTATTAACCGGGTGTTTATCGGGAAGGCGGAGGCAGTGGAGAATCTGCTGATCTGCCTGTTTGCAGGAGGACATGTGCTGCTGGAGGATGTGCCAGGCGTTGGGAAGACCACTCTGGCCGCCACATTGGCCAGAAGCATGGAATGCCGTTTCGGCAGGATTCAGTTCACGCCGGATACCATGCCAGGGGATGTGGCGGGCGTATCCATCTACAATATGAAGACCAATGATTTCGAATATCGGGCCGGAGCGGTGATGAATCAGATTCTGCTGGCGGACGAGATCAACAGGACTTCCCCCAGGACCCAGGCCAGTCTGCTGGAAGCCATGGCGGAAGGCCAGGTGACCGTGGACGGAAAAGTCTATTCTCTGCCCGAACCCTTCATGGTGATTGCAACCCAGAATCCGGTGGAATTCACGGGAACCTATCCTCTGCCGGAGGCGCAGCTGGACCGTTTTATGATGCGGTTTTCCATAGGATATCCCGATAGAGAACAGGAAATCCGGATGGCGGCCCTGTTCCTGGAGGGCCAGACTCCGGACAGAGTGGAAACCGTCTGCAAGGCGGAAGATATTCTGGCGATAAGGGAAAAAGTCCGGGCGGTGACAGTGAAGGAAACTATGCTGGGATATATGGAAGATATCGTGGCCCTGACCAGGACAGAGCCCCGGTTTGTGCTGGGAGCCAGTCCCAGGGCGGTACTGGCGCTTCTGCGGGCTTCTCAGGGGAAGGCCTTCCTCCAGGGGAGAGATTTCGTGAAGCCGGACGATGTGAAAGCTGTGGTGCCTCAGGTGCTTCTGCACAGGATGAAACTTTCCTCCGAGGCCCGGATCCAGAAGGCTGACCCGGAGGCTGTTTTGAAGAGTCTGATTCTGAAAGTGAAGATACCGGTATGAAGATACGCAGATTACTTTTTGCAGCACTGTGGATATTGTCTGTGGTCGCCATCACCAACTTTGGCGGCGCGGTCAGTTACGGCTTTTTCTTCGGTATGACCATGATTCCTGTGATTTCTCTGATTTATATGGCCTGCGTCTATTTCCAGTTCAAAATATATCAGGAAATCGGCAGCAGAACCATGGTGTGCGGCCAGCCGGAATCCTATTTTTTCGTGCTGCAGAATGAAAGCTACTTTGCCTTTACCAGCGTCAGCGTGAGACTGTTCTCCGATTTTTCCAGTGTGGAGGAGCTTCCGGGAGATACGGAATATGAGCTGCTTCCGGGAGACAGATTTACCTTTGAGACCCGGATTATGTGTAAATACCGGGGAGAGTATGAGGTGGGCGTGAAGGAAGTGCTTGTGACGGATTTCCTACGGCTGTTTCGGGTGCGCTATGCCAATCCCGGCACCATTAAGGCCCTGGTGAATCCCAAAGTGGTACGGCTGACGGAGCTGAAAAGTGTGGAGGACTTTCAGGCGCTTTTACAGAAGGAAACCCCGGCCGGGACGGAGCCGGATGTCCTGGTGCGGGATTATGTGGAAGGGGATTCCATGAACCGCATTCACTGGAAGACCACCGCCAGGGAGGGAAAGCTGAAGACCAGGACCAGAACCGGGGAGGAGAAGCAGGGAATCGGCATTTTCTGCGATATGACCCGGTATGATACAGACAGGAAGGCATACCTGTCGCTGGAAAATAAAATGCTGGAAACTCTGTTGGCGCTGGGTTTTTTCTTCGCCGGGAAGGAGATGCCCTTTTCCGCTTACTATGCGCAGGCCCACGCAGGGAAGGCGGAGATCCTCACAGGGAAAGCGGAGGCTTCCACAGGGAATGCGCAGGCCCACGCAGGGAAAGCGGAGGTCTGCACAGGGAATGTGGAGGCCTACATAGGGAAAGTGGCTGACGCAGCACGCATTCCACGGGGCGGGCAGGAGGGGAAAGCATCCTCCGGCTCGTCCGGGCAGTCGGTCATGGTGAAGAATCAGGTGAGGGGGATCCGGGATTTTGATGCTTTCTATCAGGAGATTGCCGGGGTGGCTTTCAGGGAAAAAGAGGATGTCCATGCCCTTCTGGAGGAGATTGTGTCAGGGGGAGAACTGTGGTCCTGCCGGGCCGTTTTTTTCATTCTGCACAGGCTGGATGACAGAATCCTGGAAGTGCTGGAGAGACTGAACGGCGTGGGGATGGTGACAGTGGTTTATGTGGTTGCCGACGGGAACCAGGAAGCGTATCTGCGGCAGAGCAATGAGAGAAGGAGGATTGTGGTGATTCCCATAGAAGCCGATCTGGAAGGGGTACTGTGATGAAGGAGAAGTTGCAATTTGACGCCGGGAAGGTGTACCGGGCGGTAAATATGGGTCTGCTGATGTGCATGGTCCTGCTGGGCAGAGAACAGCTTCAGG
>JAAWLQ010000520.1 GCA_022797995.1 Lachnospiraceae bacterium | reverse complement strand
GGACTGTTATAGAATTTGGATAACAGTCCAGTGCCCTGTCCGGACTGTTATAGAATTTGGATAACAGTCCAGTGCCCTGTCCGGACTGTTACATTCCATCAATTTAGAAGAGAGGCTTGCATTATGATACGTCTGGTTTTGGTGGCACTGTTTGTATTCCTGTTCCTGGTTCTCAGCATCCCCGTGCTGATAGCGGAATGGCTGATCGGGAAGAAAAATCCCGGCTTAAAGGACCGTAGTTCAAGAGCTATTATCAGATGGGCCTTTCGCTGTATTCTCGTGCTCACCGGCGTCCGGCTGATCGTCCGGGGAAAGGAAAACATCCCATCGGAGGGCGCCGTTCTGTATGTGGGCAATCACCGCAGCTATTTTGACATTCTCATCACCTATGTCAATTTCCCGGGCGTCACCGGATTCGTTGCGAAAAAAGAAATGCTCCGCTATCCTCTGCTCAGAGACTGGATGCGGAACATTCACTGCCTGTTTCTGGACCGGGACGATATCAAGCAGGGCCTGAAAACCATCCTCAAGGGCGTGGAAGAAGTGAAAAACGGAGTATCCATCTGCATTTTCCCGGAGGGCACCCGCAATAAGGTAAACGATACTTTTCTCCCTTTCCGGGAAGGCAGCTTTAAAATCGCGGAAAAGGGCGACGTCCCCGTGGTGCCAATGACCATTTTAAACGCCGCCGCCATATTTGAAGACCATCTGCCCAAAGTGAAACGGGCCACCGTGGTTCTGCAGTTTGAAGAGCCCATTTACCCGGCCCAGATGGATAAAACCTTAAGAAAGAATCTGGGCTCCCATGTCAGCAATCTGATATCGGAGAAATATTTCCAGCTGAAGGAGGAATTCAGGCCAGGTTCGGAATCTTTACCGTGAATGTGGTCACTTCATCGATGCTGTCAGCCGTGATAGTGCCCCTGTGCAGTGTGATAATGTCCTTTGCAATGGCGAGCCCCAGGCCGGCCCCCCCGTTGTTGGAGGAACGGGCATCGTCCAGGCGGAAGAACTTCTCGAAGACAGCCTCCAGCTTCTGTTCGGGAATCGTCTTGCCCTGGTTGGAGAAAATGATGTATACATACTCTCCTTCCGCTCTGCAGGTCACACGAATCTCCGTGTCCGGGTAGCTGTAGGCGATGGCATTTTTCAGGATATTGTTAAACACCCTGGCCAATTTCTCCGGGTCCGCATAGACATAGAAAATATTCTCCCCTTTATCGCCTTCTCCGCCTATATCTCCGTTGTCTGTCTGCCATTCCAGCTTTATGGTATTCCCATGGTCACGAAGCAGGGGATAGAATTCATCCGTCATCTGCACCAGCATAAAGGCCAGATCCACGCTCTCCTTTTCCAGCACAATCTGCTGTAAATTATAGCGGGTTATCTCAAAGAATTCATTGATCAGCTTTTCCAGTCGCAGCGCCTTGTCCAATGTGATATGCACATATTTTTCCTTCTGGGCCTCCGGCATATCCGGCGCCTCGTCCAGCAGGCTCAGATACCCCACAACGGAGGTGAGAGGGGTTTTCAGGTCGTGGGCCAGATAGGTGATCAGGTCGTTTTTCCTTCCTGCCTCTTCCTTCTGCAGCTGCTCCTGCCGCATCATTGCGGCTTTGATCTCCGTCATCTGGGCGGAGACCATCGCATAATTTTCCGGGAACACTTCCGCCGCTTCTCTGTCATGCTTCATGTAATCGCCGATCAGATGTCCCACCGCCTGAATGGTCTTCCGCTCCTGTCTGGAAGCGCTCATGATCGTGGCCAGACGGATTGCCAGAACCAGAAAAAGCACCACCCCGATAAACAGCAGGAACACCAGATTCTTAATCTTCCACCAGAGAGGTATTATGCTATAATACCCGTCTGTCTCCTCGGGTAACGAGACCCATTCGTAATGGATATAATTCTCAGCAAACCAGTCCATCACAAAACCGTTCATCACATAGTCAAAAAGCACATAAACCGCCCTGCACAGAACAATGACTCCCACAACCAGCAGTACTGTAACCAAAAACCTTTTTATCTTCGGATTACCCTTCAATTTTGTATCCACACCCCCAGACTGTCTTGATGTATTTCGGATGCTCAAAGGAATCTCCCATCTTTTCCCGCAGATGTCTGATATGCACGGTTATGGTATTGTTGTTCTTGGTATAATATTCTTCTTCCCAGATGAGATGAAACAGTTCCTCCGCGCTGACCACCTGCCCTTTCCGCTGACACAGGATGCGAAGAATGGAGAATTCCGTGGGCGTCAGATTCAGTTCCTTTTCATTCAAAAAGCATTCATGGGTTTTGCTGTTCAGCACAAGCCCAGAGACAGAAAACACATCCTCCTGGGTTGAGACTGAATTGTACCTTTTATAGCGCCGAAGCTGCGCCTTCACTCTGGCCACCAGCTCCAGCGGCAGAAAAGGCTTCGTCATATAATCGTCCGCCCCCATGCTGAGCCCGTTGATCTTATCCAGCTCCCCGTCCTTCGCCGTCAGCATGATGATCGGATATGTGTGCTTCTCTCTGATTTTCCGGCAGATCTCCAACCCGCTCACCCCGGGAAGCATAATGTCCAGAACGGCCAGCTCCGGCTCTTCC
>JAAWLQ010000519.1 GCA_022797995.1 Lachnospiraceae bacterium | reverse complement strand
CATCTGATCATATACTGTGGAACCGTTCCTGTCATAAAAGGTACGCCTCGTCAACTTTGCGTATAATCCCGTTTCCGATTTTGCCGTCACATAATAATTGACGTAGAAAACTCTGTCTGTATAGACTTCCGTGCGAAGAAGCTTTGCGCTGCTATAATAGTGAACTGCCCGAACACAGCTTTTGTCCTCTTCATCCGGTAAAACCGCTGCAACGACAAAGCCATCCTTAATCAGTCTGATTTCTGACTCCCGATGACCTGTATCTGTAAACTGCAGAATCTCTTTTAATTCTGCCAGTTTATCCTCCACTTTTATGTTTGGGAACAACACATTACTACCTGTCAGATATTGATGAATTCCAAAGATTTTCTCCCTGTCAATTCCTGCCTTTTGATAGCACTCTATGTCTCTCTGCTCTATGAGATCTGTACACACATATCGAACCTGCCCGGATATCTCTTCCGAAATCAGTTGTCTGCAGGTCTCTCCATAGTCCAATCCGGCAAGTTGGTACGCTTCCGGCCGTCCCAATATATATACTGACATCCTCTATTTCCTTCTTTCTTCCGCTGTCCGTCCAGGTGCAACACCGCACTCCCTAAGGAAACACAATATGCAGCTGTCTCTCCTCATCCACATACACATTGCTCAGCATAATGCTTCTCATGGAACTTTCGAAAACGGTATTCTCCATTTTCTCAAAGGAGTCAAAAGCTTCATTCTGATACTCGAACAGCAGATTTCTCTGGGCTGTGGACCTGCCGGCCACCGCCGCCTGAAGCTGCTGCATATAATCCACCTGCTCCACCCATGCATTGTCAATGGCGCTTAAAACCGCCACCCGGATAAAAGTGTTCATATCCCTTTTCCCCAGATTTTTCTCCCGTTCCTCCAGAGATTTCACCACTTTTCCCAGGAGATAATCCTCCATATACGCCTGATTTACGGCAGATGGATCCGGAATGTCTTTCTCCAGCCGGTAGGAAATGTTATCCAGAATGTATCTGGTAAGCGCCCTTCGGTCTATCTCTGTCCGGACATTGAGAAACCTTCGGATATTTTCCCCTGCCATCTGCAGAATCTGCTCCCGGCTGATGTCGCCGCCGTCCAGAAGGTGATCTCTGGTGGCATAGATCAGATTCCGCTGCCGTCGCATTATCTTGTCATAGTCCACGGAACGCTTCCGTGACATCACAGCCATCTCTTCCCCTGTCTTCTGGGCCTTGTCAATGATTTTCTTCAGCTTCCTCCTGCCGATTCTCCTCTTTCCCTCAATATATTTTTCATAGACCTTCGAGTTCCCGGAGTCCACCACACTGTCTTCCAGGGATACGAAGAACTGGCTGGTACCCACGTCTCCCTGCCTTCCGGCCCGGCCTCTGGCCTGACGCTCCATCCGCACGTTACCCATCCGCCCGATACCGATGACCGCAAGGCCGCCCAGCTTTTCCACGCCCTCGCCCAGCTTGATGTCTGTGCCCCGTCCTGCCATAGACGTGGCTACGGTCACCGCGCCGTGCTGTCCGGCTTCCCTGATAATCTGTGCCTCCCAGTAGGCATTGTTGGCATTCAGCACATTATGGGGAACCTGTGCTTCCAGCAGCTTTCTGGAAACCGATTCCGTGTCCACGATATTGGATGCCACAATCAGCACCGGCCTTCCTGTGGCATGAAGCTCCAGTGTCTCCTCCACCGCCGCCTGTATCTGCTCCTTTTTATTCCGAAAGTACCCATCCGGCAAATCTACCCTCTGTCTCGGACGGTTGGGCGGAATTACCAGCACCTTTGCCCCGTATACGCTCCTGAGCTCCTCGGAAGCATCAATCATGGTACCGCTCATTCCCGCCATTTTGGGGAACATCAGAAATAAATTCTGAAAGGTTACCGCCGCCACAGAACGATTCTCCTGAGAGATTTCCACGCCTTCCTTGGCCTCCAGCGCCTGGTGCTGACCACCCCGCAGCTTCATGCCGTTCATCAGCCGCCCAGTACTGCCGTCCAGTAATACCACCTTCCCGTCCTTCGATACCATGTAGGCGTCATCCTTTTCGAACATAACATGGGCTCTAAGAGCCAGTGTCACATGACGGTTGATTTCAAAATATTCCTCGCTGTAAAAATTATCTATCTGAAAGTAGGTCTCCGCATATCGGATACCTTTCTCTGTCAGCCATACTGCCTTGTCCTCTGTCTCATAGTCCTCGTCCTCCATCATGGTAGTGACGAAGAAATCCGCCATTCCATAGAGATTCGACTGGACTCTGGGAGAACTGGAAATCACCAGAGGTGTCTGGGCTCCGTCTAAGAGAACGGAATCCGCTTCGTCAATGATCACATAATAGAACTCCCGCAGAAAACGGTCTTCCGCCCTTGTGACCAGGTTATTCAGGAGATAGTCGAATCCCAGCGTGCCATGTGTGGTATACAAAATGTCTGCCGCATACATTTTCTTTTTTTCCACATTTGTAAGCTTACCCTGGCCTGCCTTTTCGGTTTCTTCTCCTTCTTCACTTCCTGCCGATACAGTAAGTCCCATAAAGCGATACACAGGGCCCATTTCTTCCGCGTCACGCCTGGCCAGATAGTCGTTTACCGT
>JAAWLQ010000518.1 GCA_022797995.1 Lachnospiraceae bacterium | reverse complement strand
CCAAATCCAGTTAGTTCATCGCCGCGTTACCCCCGCCGAGGAAAGAACCTCCCTCCCCTCCTCCGCCGTCCCTTTGCGTTAGAAGAAAGCCCCCTGTCGGTCATTGGTGGGAATCCTGTCTTAGGCCTCAGGACCTTTGCAGGTCCTTGCACGAGGCAGCACCCTTGTGAACTAAACGCGAATTTAGGGTGGTAGAAAACAGTAAATTAGAGTAAAATATAAGAGAATATTTTTATCGGACAAAAAACCGAAGGAATAAAGAAGAAAATCTCAGGAGGAAACAATATGAAGCTGCTGGATTTGCTGGAACAGACAGACTATGAGTGTATACAGGGCTCCATGGACATGGAAGTGACGGCGGTAGTGTACGATTCACGGAAAGCCACGGAAGGCTGCCTCTTCATCTGCATAGAAGGAGCCAACTTTGACGGCCACCGCTTTGCGGCGGAAGTAGTGAAAAAGGGAGCGAAAGTACTGATAGTCTCCAAAGACCTGGAGACCGCAATGGAAAAGGACATCACTATAATCAAAGTGGCGGATACCAGATACGCCATGGCCTTTATCTCAGCCGCATGGTTCGGACACCCAGCGGAAAAGCTCAAAATTATCGGCATTACCGGCACAAAGGGCAAGACCACCACCACCTGGCTGGTAAAAGACATCCTGGAGGAAGCCGGCTTTAAGGTGGGCCTGATAGGAACCATTGAGACAATCATCGGAGAAACCCATATTCCAGCGGAAAGCACCACGCCGGAGTCCTATCTCCTGCAGGAAGATTTCGCGAAAATGGTGGAAGCCGGAGTGGAGATTGTGGTTATGGAAGTATCCTCCCAGGGCCTGAAGCTTCACCGCACCCAGGGCTTTACCTTTGACTATGGCATCTTTACCAATCTGGAGCCGGACCACATAGCGCCTAACGAACATGCCAGCTTTGAAGAATATATGGCCTGTAAAGGCCGCCTGTTCAGACAGTGCCGCATCGGAATCGTGAATACAGACGATGAACACACCGAAAAACTGCTGGAGGGATATACCTGCGAGCTGGAGACCTTCGGACTTGGAGAGAAAAGCATGCTTCGGGCACAGAAGCTGGAACTGCTGCATACACCGGGCGAGCTGGGCGTAAAATTCCATGTGACAGGGCTGATGGATTTTGAGGTGGAAGTGCCGACTCCGGGAAGATTCAGCGTCTATAACGCACTCTGCGCCATTGCAATATGCCGCCACTTTAAAGTGGAAATTCCGGAGATACAGAGAGCTCTGAAGACGGCGAAGGTTAAGGGACGCATAGAAAAAGTCCCGATTTCGGATAAATTTACGTTGCTGATTGACTATGCCCATAACGCCATGGCCCTTGAAAGCCTGCTGACCACGCTGCGGGAATACCACCCGAAGCGTCTTGTATGCGTGTTCGGCTGCGGAGGAAACCGGTCGAAGCTCAGGCGCTTTGAGATGGGAGAAGTCAGCGGCAGGCTGGCGGACCTGACAGTCATCACTTCCGACAATCCCCGTTTCGAGGAACCCCAGGATATCATTGAGGACATTAAGGCCGGAATCGGCAGGACCACAGGCAGATATGTGGAAATCTGCGACAGAAGAGAGGCAATCGCACAGGTGATTTCCAATGCACAGGAGGGAGACCTGATAGTGCTTGCGGGAAAAGGCCATGAAGATTATCAGGAGATTAAAGGGAAGAAATACCCAATGGATGAGAGGCAGATTATCCGGGAACTTCTGGACGGAGGTCTGAAACATATTTAATCGGGAGGAAAATCATGGGTGAGCTTTATGCGGATATAATTGTGGACATTTCCCATGAAAAGCTGGATAAACCTTTCCAATACCGGATACCGGAGAAACTTCGGGATAAGCTTGAGACAGGAATGTGTGTGACAGTTCCCTTCGGGAACGGCAATAAGCTGATAAAAGGGTATGTGATTGACATAGGTGATACCTGTAAGTTTGATCCCGGAAGGATGAAGGAAATTCTGGCAGTCAGCCGGGGGGATGTGGATGTAGAGGATAAAATGATAACCCTTGCGGGATGGATCAGAAAAAATTACGGCTCCACCATGATACAGGCTCTGAAAACCGTTCTTCCGGCAAAGAAAACAGTGAAGAAGCTGGAACACAGGACCCTTCAACGGACAATGAGCAAAGAGGAAATCCTGTCGCTACTGGGCGAGAGTATCAGGAAAAAGCAGGTGGCAAAGGAGAGACTTCTGCGGGAACTGACGGTACAGGAGACGATTCCCTATGAATGGGTGACAGGGAAGCTGGGAGTATCCGCTCAGACCATAAAAAGCCTGGAAAGAGAAGGAGCGGTCCGAATTCTCAGCACACAGTTTCTGCGTAATCCCGTGCACCTGGCGGAACAGGAAGAACAGCGCAGGACTTTAAGCCATGAGCAGGCGAGAATTGTGGAGGAGGTGATGTCAGATTATGATGCCGGACATCCTGATACTTACCTGCTCCACGGCATTACCGGAAGCGGCAAGACGGAAGTATACATGAAACTTATAGAGGAGATGGTGAGACGGGGGAGGCAGGCCATAGTACTGATACCGGAGATTGCGCTGACTTACCAGACACTGCTTCGGTTTTAC
>JAAWLQ010000517.1 GCA_022797995.1 Lachnospiraceae bacterium | reverse complement strand
TCATCGGCAAGACCAACATGGATGAATTTGCCATGGGCTCCACCACGGAGACTTCCGCTTACGGTCCCACCTGTAATCCTCATAATCCCGCACATGTGCCGGGAGGCTCCTCCGGCGGTTCGGCGGCGGCAGTGGCGGCGGGAGAGTGCTTTTTTGCCCTGGGTTCCGACACCGGAGGCTCCATCCGGCAGCCGGCCTCTCACTGCGGCGTGGTGGGAATGAAGCCCACCTATGGAACTGTGTCCCGGTATGGCCTGGTGGCCTATGGCTCCTCGCTGGACCAGATCGGCCCCCTGTGCAGGACGGTGGAGGACTGTGCCGTCATCCTGGAGATTCTTTCTTCCGGAAAGGGCGGGGAGGAAGGAATTATCAGGGATTCCACCCTCATGGCAAGAGAGGAAACCGATTTTGCCACCGCTTTGGTACAGGATGTAAAGGGGATGCGGATAGGAATCCCAAGGTCCTATATTCCGGACTGTGCTCCGGGGGATGGGGCCGGAGGAATTGACCCGGAAGTGCGGGAAGCCGTACTGAACGCGGCGGAGGTGCTGCGGCGGAATGGGGCAATCATAGAGGAGTTCGACCTGGGCCTGGTGGAATATGCGGTTCCCACCTATTATACCATTGCCTCGGCGGAGGCCAGCTCCAACCTGGAGCGGTTTGACGGTGTGAAATACGGTTATCGGGCGGAAAATGTGGAAGAATTGCATCAGATGTATAAAAAAACCCGTTCCGCAGGCTTCGGTCCGGAAGTAAAGCGCCGCATTATGCTGGGAAGCTTTGTGCTCAGTTCCGGCTATTACGATGCCTATTACCTGAAGGCACTGCGGGTAAAAGCGATGATTAAGAAAGCTTTTGATGAGGCATTTGCAAAATATGACTGTATTCTGGGGCCGGTGGCACCTGCCACGGCGCCGAAGCTGGGGGAGAGCCTTTCCGACCCGCTGAAAATGTATCTGGGAGACATTTATACGATTTCCGTGAACCTGGCAGGACTTCCGGCCATCAGCGTTCCTTGCGGTACGGATAAAAAAGGACTGCCCATCGGTCTGCAGTTGATCGGGGACTGTTTCCAAGAGAAGAAAATTCTGCGGGCGGCCTACACTTATGAGAAGTGCGCTCTGCCTGCGGATTAGAATGGGATGGACAGGTAGTGGGAAGCGTTAAAATGCACGTGGTAGAAGCAGACAGGAGGTAGCGAATACAAATGGCGAAAATATATGAGACAGTAATCGGGCTGGAAGTTCATGTGGAGCTGGCCACCAAAACCAAAATTTTCTGCGGATGCTCCACAGCTTTCGGAGGCAGGCCCAATTCCCATACCTGTCCGGTGTGTACAGGGATGCCGGGTACGCTCCCCGTTTTGAACAAAAAGGTACTGGAATACGCGGTTGCGGTAGGGCTGGCCACAAACTGCATCATTACCCGGTATTGTAAATTCGACCGTAAGAATTATTTCTACCCGGATAATCCGCAGAATTATCAGATTTCACAGCTGTATCTGCCCATCTGCAGGGATGGCTATGTGGAAATTGACATTCCGGGAGACAGCGAAGGAAAAGCTTCCGGGAAAAAGAAAATCGGGATCCATGAGATTCATATGGAAGAGGACGCGGGTAAGCTGATTCATGACGAATGGGAGGATTGTACGCTGGTGGATTACAATCGTTCCGGCGTGCCGCTGATTGAAATTGTATCCGAGCCGGATATGCGCAGCGCCGAAGAAGTGATTGCCTATCTGGAGAAGCTGCGCCTGATCATTCAGTATCTGGGAGCCAGCGACTGCAAGCTGCAGGAGGGATCCATGCGGGCGGATGTGAATCTGTCGGTCCGGGAAGCGGGTGCGGCTGAGTTCGGAACCCGCACGGAGATGAAGAACCTGAATTCCTTCCGGTCTATTGCCCGGGCTATCGAAGGGGAGCGGGAACGGCAGATAGATCTGCTGGAATCAGGGGAAGCCGTGGTGCAGGAGACAAGGCGCTGGGACGAGGCAAGGGAGGAGTCTTACCCCATGCGTTCCAAAGAAGACGCGCAGGATTACCGGTATTTTCCGGACCCGGATTTGGTGCCTGTCAGCATAGACGATGAATTCCTGGAGGAGATCCGTGCCAGGCAGCCGGAGTTTCGCACGGAGAAAATGCAGCGATATCGGGAGGAATTTGATATCCCGGAGTATGACATTGAAATAATCACAGGCTCAAAGCATATGGCGGATCTGTTTGAAGCTGCTGTGGCACTGGGGGCTCAGCCGAAAAAAGTATCCAACTGGCTGATGGGAGAGACCCTGAGACTCTTAAAAGAGAAGGAACTGGATCCGGAGGACATTCGGTTTTCTCCGGAAAATCTGGCGAAGCTGATCGGACTGACAGAGCAGAAAGCCATCAATTCCACTGTGGCAAAGGAAGTGTTCGAGATAATGTTCGATGAGAATGTGGATCCTGAACAGTATGTGGAAGAGAAGGGCCTGAAAATGGTAGATGACGAAGGGGCTCTCAGGAAAGCGGTGGAGGAAGTCATAGCCGCGAATCCACAGTCTGTGGAGGATTACCGCGGCGGTAAAGACAGAGCCCTGGGCTACCTGGTAGGCCAGACAATGAAGGCCATGAAGGGG
>JAAWLQ010000516.1 GCA_022797995.1 Lachnospiraceae bacterium | reverse complement strand
TTTGCAGCTGGAAATTGCTCCCCGTGGAGGGACATAGATGATTCATGGCGGAACTGGAATAGGAGGGCAAAAAATTGAATTCAATATTCGGTGTAAAAGTAATGGAAGACTATATTCGCATGTGCCACGACGGCGTGAGACAGGGCTGGCATGAGCGAAACGGCGGGAACCTGACTTACCGCATGAAGGAAGAGGAAGTGGCGGAATGCAGGCCGTATTTTAAGAAGGAGGCCGGTCCCTGGGTAAAGTTGGGGGTAGAGGCGGACAATTTGAAGAATGAATTTTTCATTTCCACCGGCAGCGGCAAATTCCTGCAGAATGTGGGGCTGGAACCCCAGAACAGCATCTGCATCGTGGAAATCAATGAAGCGGGGGATTCCTATCGGATTGTCTGGGGGCTGGAAAACGGCGGCAGGCCCACCAGTGAGTTTCCCACCCATTTTATGAATCATTCCGTGAGAAAACGTGTGACAGAGGGAGCAAATCGTGTGATTTACCATGCCCACACACCCTATGTCATTGCGTTGACCTATGTGCTTCCGCTTCGGGCGGAAGTGTTTACCAGAATGCTTTGGAAGAGCGCCACGGAGTGCTGCGTGGTGTTTCCCGGAGGCGTTGGCGTGGTGCCCTGGATGGTGCCGGGGGGACCGGAGATTGCGAAGGCAACCTGCGTTCTGATGGAGAAATACGATGCGGCTGTCTGGGCCTTCCACGGGCTGTTTGTGTCCGGGCCGGATTTCGACACGGCTTTTGGCCTGATGCATACCATTGAAAAAGCGGCCCAGATCGCTTCCATCGCTTTGGCTGCCACAGGCGGCAAACCGCTTCGCCAGGTGATTACGGACGATAATCTGCGGGATATCGGAAGAGATTTCGGCGTGACGTTGAATGAGGAGATCCTGAATTTCAAGTCCGATGATGAAATGTATTGCTGAGTTCCGCCGCTCCGGAATGTTCCGGACTTATGGACAGAGTGATACTTTGTTAAACGAAATAATCCAACAAAATAAGCTGCCGGGGAAAACCGACTTCCTCCGCCAGGGCCAAAGCGGCGTCAACCTCTCCGATATGTTCCCTGCCATGACTGTCGCTGGACAGAAGGATGGGACAGGAGATGGCTTCGCAGGCCTGAAGCAGACGGATGGAATTTTCCCGGCAGTCTCTTCGGTAGCTGCCCGGCAGCAGGGATACATTGTTCAGTTCCGGGACCACACCCCGGGAAAGAGCACCTTCCGTCAATGCCCTGTAATCCACCGGAAAACGGGAATCGTCGCAGTGACCGATGATTTTTACATTGGGATGACACATGGCGCGGAGAAAGGCCTTTGTATTTTCCGCCGCGGAGCCGGAGGTATATATGGGGCGGTGCATGCTGATAATGCAGTAATCCAGCGTCCGGAGAATCTCATCGGGAATATCCAGGCTGCCGTCCGTATCCAGAATATTGGCCTCGGCGCCGTATCTGACAGTGACACCGAAACGGGTGCGCTCTCCCAGGGACAGTCCGCGGAAGTAGGACAGCCCGGCGCTTCCCGGACTGGCGGGACCGTGATCGCTGATCCCCAGTATTTCTATGTGCCTGTTCGCTGCTTCCTTTGCCAGGTCGGTGATTCTGTCCTTTGTACCGTGCCCGCTGGCACAGGTGTGAGTGTGCAGATCGGTTTTGTTATAAGTTAGCTTCATTCTATTTTCCCACCGTTACAAGTTTGTTGTTCCTTGAATGTATAAATTTCTTTTTTGTCTTTCGTTGCCGGTAATACTGAGCGACTCAGGTTAAACTCTTAAAAAACCCCAAAACATGACAAATTTTAGTTATATCAGGATAGAACCCTGCCGGTTTCCCTTATAAAAGCAGGGAAGCGATATTGATTTTCAAGTCTTTATAGATACATGAGTAAATGATATCATCAAAATCGTATTGGTTTGATTGCTCATCTTTTTCCAGATCATAGACCATGACGGTCTTTTTGTATGGATTCACGATCCAGTATTCACGCACTCCCGCAGAACGGTACTTAAAAAGTTTTATACCGTAGTCGATGCGGCTTGTACTGGGAGAAACAATTTCAATTATCCAGTCAGGAGCTCCGTTGCAGCCCTTGTCATTCAATTTGCTTTTGTCGCATATGACGCTGATATCCGGCTCCACATAGTTCAGGTCATCTTCGTTCAAAAATACTGCAAAGGGGGCAGGATAGACTTCACAGGTGCCCTTCCTTGCATCAATGTAATTTCCGATAATTTTGGTAAATTGCGAGATCAATTTCTGGTGAATTCTTACCGGTGGCGCCATCATATATAGCCGGCCGTCAATCAGTTCTGCCCTCTGGCCCTCCGGCAGGGCATAGATATCATCTATTGTATAGTTTTTTTGTTGTACTAATGCCATGGGTGCCTCCTTGCTTTTTGTCAGATTTTGTTAAAGCGCCGAAACGGTTTAAATAGTTAATAACCAAACAAAGGAGTGTTATTGCATGATTCACAAAGGCCGCAAACCATTGATTTTACTGGAAAATCCTTGATTTGCGGCCTTTGTGGTAAATGGAAGCAAAGGGGCTCGAACCCTTGACCTCCCGCTAGTCAGGCGAGCGCTCATCCCAGCTGAGCTATGCTTCC
>JAAWLQ010000008.1 GCA_022797995.1 Lachnospiraceae bacterium | reverse complement strand
AAAGGACAATTTTCCCTTCCTGTTTCGAACAGTATAAAGCCCTCTGACCTCTTCACACCGCCAGTCCTCCGGCAGTCTTTCTCCAATGTAATACTCCAGCACAGACTTTATTCTGTCCGGCCTGTTCACGTACACGCTCAGTGCGTTGTTCCTTTCCCCCATGTTCTGCCTTTCCGCAGGGGAAGAGATGTGGACACACAGGCGGACAAAGCTTCCTGAACTCAGGATATTGCCAATTCTAGCCAGCATGAAAGGACATCATTATCTTCTCCCTGCTTAAATGTATTGTCTGGTGTTAAGCAGGGATTTTGAATAATAGAAAATCAGATTATCAAGTCCGCGTAAATTATCTGTCTGCGGTTAGAATATCCTGCTTATTGAATATGTTTCATGGCTTTTACTATACCATATCCTATTACAGATTGCAATAATTGTTTTTTCGTTTTTCAACATAAAGCTCAAAAACAGAAAGTCTTCCAATCGTACAGTTCCTGGCTGCAGAAAACCTGATATAAATATGAAATTGTCAAAGTGCAGCGCCGTCTGTGTATCCTTCCTTATTTTTCCCGTTTAATCCCCAGTGGCTCAAACTGTCTTATCTATATTTATCTGGTTTCTGACTTTTTGGTTCTTCTTCCCGGTTTCTGTGCCTTATACTCACGGCAAAAACATTTGAATCGTCACAAAATCCCCACTCTGCAGTCCTGTACAATGCTCTCATATTGCTCCAATAGCAGCGGTCGCATGGCGGAAAGTGTCGAAAGTGTCGTTTCCATCAGCGGATGTGGTCTCCAAAGAAGTGTCACTTCTGCACTGTTCTCTTTAAATATTTGAAGATTATGCCTGATCTTCGCAAGCATTGCCCCATTGTTCTGCAACAAAGCAGTTCCCTGACAAGCTCGCCATACTGTCCCCTTTGTCATGTACCTCTTCCAGCAGCTTCAGCATTTCAAAGCACTGCTTCTTTTTATAAAGCCTCATATCGTCATGCCTCCGTCTCCTCAAAACACTTACATGAATCCCTTAAGTTATTGGAGGAAATTTTTGTCCGCATATGCCACTCGGTATTTCTCCCGATTCCTTTCAAAAAAGAAAGTCATCAGCCGTTCTGAGAGAAATCCCGGATAACGGTTCTGATAACAGTCCGGCTTCTCCCCTACCTGTTCCACTGTCCGAAACAGCAATGGGAACAGCCATTCGCACAATTCGTCCAACACTCCCTTTCGCATAATGAACATATTGCAGGGTGAATAGAGATTCCCTTTAAAAAACGCCTCCGCCTCACGGAAGCTTCCCTCGTTCTTCTCTTTCAGACATTGCATCATACAGTCCCAGGCCGCCTGGTCATGGCGTTCCCTGTAATTTTCCTCCAGGCTGGGCGCCACATATAGCGGTACCGGAAGAAGCACATCGACCCCATTCGCCTCCATCCGCTCCTTCCAGTCTTCCGGCAGGATAAAGTGTCTGCGGTAATGCGAAAGCCCCAGGATGTCTTCTTCTGCATTTTTCCATATCCAATAAAGCGCTGTCAGCTCGCAGAACTGCCGATTCCATTTGGAGATATTCTCCCCGGTGTCATCTGCAATCCCACAGATTTTCTCCTCTGCAAGACAGGCCCCCGCCTGGATCTCTTTCTCCCATGGTAAGGGTGTATACTCCTGCTGAAGCGGCCTGTCAAGGGCAGACTTTACCACATAGACGGCAGCTGGCTTTTTCGGTACTCCCCCATCTCTTAAAATCAGGCTTTCTATCTTTCTGAATTCCCGCCCCGCGCTTTTAAAATAGCTTTCCAAATACGCCCCACGAAGCTTCCGATCCATCTCCACCGTCACTGGGTATATCTGTCCGAATCCCATTCCACGCAGCTTCTCTGTCAAGCGCTCATGGAAGACTCCCCGCGTCCCAAGGAACACAGGATACTCCCGATGCAGCCCGTTGCAGCTGCTTTGACTCACAAGGTGGACTTCAATGCCGTCAATAATGCATGGATTTGGCTCCTCGTTATCATATAAGTATGCTTCGACTATGACATCCGGATATAAATATTGAAGATATGTCGCCAGAGTTCTGGCTCGGGAATGCGCGCCAAAAATGTATATTTTCTGATTCATGGATTGCCTTTCTTTTCCAGTCAAAGGAATTGCCATATATGAAATATTTGCATTTTTCGTGTATATGGATTTATTCTATCGCTAACAGATCTGATATCTTTTCTGTGTCAATCCATTTAATCTGATCCAATGCCACCCCTTTTTCTATCAGCTTTTCTCTGATTTTCCAATATACAGCTTCACTGAAGACTGCGACAATAATCTTATGCTTACTATCAATCTGTATGTCATCCAATCCGCTCACATCCAGCCCCAGCTTCCGGTATGCGGCAGCTTTCTGGTCGATCCATGCTTCTACTTTCAGTCCTTTACGGCCCACCGCATATTGATAGACCGCTTTTCCAAACGCGCCGGCCCCATAGATGACAAAGGAATCATTCTGAGAAACATCCACAAAAGGAAACAGTGCACTCTCCCTGTCTATTTCTGCGAACTTCCCATATGCGCGCGTCAGCAGATTGTTCACTGTATACCGCCGGAGCTGTTCCCGCATCACTTCATATATTCCGGCCTCTGCAAATGCTTTTCCCAAAAATGAATGGAGCATAACCGCATTCTCATATTCCCGTTCTTCCTGCCTGTTCCCCAGCATCATGGAGGTGCTACGATGGCAATAGTGATAATGTGTCGTGTCAGACAGAACGATTGTACCAGCCTGCGCAAGCAATGGATAGACCGCCGCTGCATCCTCCCCGACCCGGATAGACTGCGGGATCTTGTCCATATGTAAAAGAGCAAGTTCTCTTCGGATTAGTTTGTTACAAAGATATGGCTGAATCCCCATACAGAAAAAGTCCTTACAGGAAATCATACCCATATATATCCTTTCTCTCTCTTCGGCTGTCCCATATCTTCCCTCTGATAACAAATTCTGGCTATTCCAGCACTCTCCTCCATTGTCCTCAACTATGCCTTCCGCAACAATATCCGCCCCATTATATACTGCCATTTCATATAATGTCTGATACATATCCGGTTCTATCCAGTCATCTGAATCTACAAACCCTATATAATCTGCGCTGGCAACGGCAAGACCTGCCTGTCTGGCGCTGATCAGCCCTCCGTTTGTTTTATGTATCACATGTACCCTCGTATCCAAAACAGAATATTCATCGCAGATTTTCCCTGAATTGTCATAAGATCCATCATTAACTAAAATAATCTCTATTTCTCTCAAGTTCTGGTTACATATACTCTTTAGGCATCTGTGTAGATATCGCTCTGTATTATATACCGGGACCACTATACTTACTTTGAATTTTTCGTTGTTCATCTTGTCTTCCCGGCGCAGCATCAGTATTGGCAATATCGGCTCAGGTCAATACACCGGATTCCACTATATTCTGTCTGCAGGAAATCATAAATCTCACTATTTGATGCCATTACCAAGTCTACAGTCTCCAATGCAACTTTTTTGTCAATAATCCTGAATCCATATTCAGTAATGCTTCCCACATCTCTGTTGCTCCTGTCCACAATCCCTGCAAGTTTTACTCCATTCATCCGACAAAAATCCTGAAAAGCTTCCCCTCTTTTTCCCTTTCCCCATAAAAGAATTTTTTTATATTCCTTTAATATATCCAGAATGGCATCTCGCTCCATTTCCAACTGTGCCCGGAAATCACCCATCAGCCGAAACCAGCCATCCTCATATTCTCGTTTCAAAAGGTTATCCCTAAAATAGAGAAACTTAGAATTCTGCCTCAACCTCTTGCCTTGACGTTCTGTAATAAAATTTCTTAAGTCATAATAAAAACTCCTGCATTGCTCTTCATTTCGGCTTTCTCCCAGTTCATATATCGCATGTTCACATAGATAATAAGCTACCTTGTCTACATTATCAGCGTACAATTCCCTCTGCTCCAAATCCCTTGTAAGCCATTCCACCGCTTTAAGCAAATTCCCAGGATCTCGGTTCGCGGATATCTGGTTTTTTACATTCTGCCTATAAAAGATTAATGGCCTGTCACACTTCGTATAACATATCCTCCGTGCACAAATAGCTGTCATACATGAAAAATAAACGTCATTGCTTGAAGGCAGTGTCTGGAAATGAATATCGTTCTCCAGGATAAAATCCCTCCTGAATAATTTCCATGGTGCGGATGTCCACAATGTCAGCGCCGTTTCATCCAAATCCGCTAAACAAAACCTTGTCCGCGTCACTTCTCCGCTTTCTTTCGGGAAATGAATCCCCAAGCTATGTCTTCCCTGCGCGTCTTCATAAAATTCTTCATACCCACAGCAACAGATATCTGCATCATTTTGAATGACGCAGTTATACATAGTCTCTAAGAGAAATTCGTCAAATTCATCATCTGAATCCAAAAAGATGACATACTCTCCTGTCGCTATATCCAATCCCTTATTTCTGGCCTCGGCTGCACCCAAGCTTTTCTCTAAATGCAACACTTTTAGAAATGGAAGTTTATGTTCATACAAATCCAGTATTTGTAATGTGGTGATATCCTCTGAAGCATCATCCACACAAATAAGCTCAAAATTCTTTAAACTCTGCTTTTCAAGTGTCCCAATACTTTTATTCAACAATGCACCCGTATTATGTACTGGCATGACAACAGAAACCTTTTTCATTCTTCCTCTGTTAAAGCCTCCACCAAAAATAATCTTTCTCCTTAAGGGCCTCAAGCGTATAAATTCCTTTGACATCAATCAAAACCTTTGAAGCCTCTGTCTTATATAAATTTCCAAGTCCATTCACGCCAAGCTTTTTAAACTCATCGTGCGCCACAGCTACAATCACACAATCGGCATCCCGTACATCTTCCAACTTGACTAGTTCTATTCCATACTCATTTCTTGCTGTTCTCGGATCTGCCCATGGATCAACAACCTCCGGAATTACCGAATATTCTTCCAATCGCTTTATAATATCAGCCACTTTACTATTTCGGCAATCAGGGCAGTTCTCTTTGAATGTCAATCCAAGGATAACTACCTTGCTCTTCTTTGGAGCCTGTCCAGCCTCCACCATTTTTTGTACTGCTTTATCAGCTACATACGCCCCCATAGAGTCGTTTATAATACGGCCATTCAGGATAATCTGGCTATGATAACCTAGTTTTTCCGCCTCGTACGTGAAATAATATGGGTCAATGCCAATGCAATGGCCACCTACCAGTCCCGGTCTGAATCCAAGTGCATTCCATTTGGTATTCATGCCCTCTATCACTTCGTTGGTATCAATATCCATACGTTCAAAAACCATCGCCAATTCATTCATAAAAGCAATATTGACATCACGCTGGCTATTTTCCACAACCTTTACGGCTTCAGCTGTACGGATATTGGAGACAGAATGTGTACCAGCTTCAATCACCAGGTCATAGACTGCTTTAATCTCCCGAAGAGATTCCGCATCAATTCCTGATACAATCTTATGGATATTTTCCAATCTGTGGACTTTATCTCCTGGGTTAATACGTTCCGGGCTGTATCCTACCTTAAAATCCATACCGCACTTAAGGCCGCTTTCCCGTTCCAAAATCGGAATACATACATGTTCCGTACATCCTGGGTATACAGTAGATTCATAAACCACGATAGCACCTGGCACAAGATTCCGACCAATTATATGAGAGGCTCCGATAACGGGGGCAAGATCGGGAGTGTGATCCGTATTTACAGGAGTCGGGACAGCTACGATATGAAACCTGGCCTTGCACAAGTCTCTTTCGTCAGATGTAAAGCGAATCTTGGTACTCCTTATTCTCTCATTGCCGATTTCTTTCGTTGGATCAATTCCGGATCGATAGAGCGCTATCTTATCTTTGTCCAAATCAAACCCAATCACATTTATCCCTTTTTCCGCAAAGGCATGTGCAATCGGCATTCCCACATAGCCTAGCCCAATAAGAGAAATGGACTCTTCCCCATTTAACAGCCTGTCATAAAGATTCATTTATATTTCCTCTACCTTGCCGTTTCAAATTCCGAATAAAACATCTTCCAGAGAAACAATTGCGCAATCTGTCTTTTCCCTCAGACGTTCCGCAATCTCTGCAAAAAAGGTAATAGGCGTAACTACGATAACATCCACAGGCTCAAATGTATCCTCCGGTAAAATAATATCAAATCGCTCATCATCAATACCCATATTCTGATCAATGCCATACTTGATTCTCACCGAACTGTTTTCCAGTTCATCCACAAGTGTCCTCCCTGCATAGCCCATCCCATATATGGCAACTTCCCAGTATCCGTTTTGCTCAAAATAAGATACAAGATTCTTCCCTTTCTGTTTCATTTTCACCCATTGATTCATCATCAGAAATAATGCCAGATGCTTGTCCGCCATTTTCTGATTCTGCTCCACTCTTTTATCCATCATTCGTTTGGTTATAAAGGATCCAGCTATGGTTCCTGTAAGCAATAAAACTATACTATTTATGACGTTCTTCTTCATTTTAGTATCCACTCCTTTTCATCGATGTCCAAATTCCATCAGACACACTTCATCTTATGCATATTCCTTAGATAAGCCTTGAAGCTTTCCCAGACAACGTATTTATAAGATGCAATCTGATGCTTTCTTTTTATGGAACCCCTGTTTTCATATAAGTATTTTGACGACTGCTTTCCCTTGTGCAGAATAACCGCTTCCTCTGTCTGTTTCTGAATTAGGCCTGCATTCTGACAGTAAATGTAAAGAAGCACCTCCTCTGAATATAGAAATGTCTTAGAATATAACATATCATAATGTTCGAAAAAGGCCGGAGTCAGCATAAGGCATGAACCATGCAGAACCTCTGTTTTCTTTGCCTTTTTCAGTAACTGATCAAACTTCTTTGAAAACTCCCCAAAACCGCAATCATCACAGATTAGTTGTAAATATAAAAGCAGCGTTTCCGGAAATTCTACATATTCATAATACTTTTCCTGAATAAGGCCTCTTTTTTGTATGATCTTACTGCTTATGACCCCGACATTTGCGCCGTAGTTCGAAACCAATTTAGAAAGATAGTCATCCTGAATCAGTTCCGTATCACTATTCAGCAACAGCACAAAATCTGCCGATAATCTGCGCCTGGCATAGTTTATTCCTATGTTGTTTCCTTTTGCAAATCCATAATTTTTATTGCTTTTTAAGATATGGATTATTTCGTTTTTTCCATACCTTTTCCTTAACTCTCTGCATGCTTCGTTGGAAGAGCCATTATCAACAATTATAATTTCAAAGTTTATCTTTTGCTGCAATAATATACTGTCTACACACTGGAATGTTTCCTGATAATTCATGTAATTTAATACTACAACCGCGACCTTTTCCATACGAATCGTCTCCCCAGACTTTCTTCCATCATTTCAAATACTCTATAACTGGCTTCAGTGCAACATCCCAGCTCAAATATTTTATTGCATATTCATACATCTCTCTCCAATACCCTATGTTTCCTGATATCTGCTGATAAAACGAAAGCATCTGCTCTATATCAATAGGCTGCGAATCATTAGAAACATTCAAGATAAATCTCTCATCTCCCCTGAAGCGCATGTCATGATAACCACATAGAAACGGTATTCCCCACACGCAGTATTCGGCTCCTTTTATAGGTGTGATATCATGAACCCCTTTTTTATAACAGCCTAATGAGCTCACTGCAATATCGGCTTGTTTATACTGCCTTTTTAAATCGCTGCCATCTAATCTCCCGCAAAATTCCACATGGGCCTGCAGATTGTACTTATCTACTAATGAATTGTAATATTCCCTTTCCGGTCCATCCCCGATAACTTTAAAGAGGATATCCCGTGTGCCTCCCTCCTTATAATAATGATAGAGTCCCTGAATCAGCCTTTCATACCCCTGCCAGAACATTAAGGAACCCACTCCAATCACAACCAGCTTTCCCTTTTTCGGTCTTCTTTCGTACAGTTTATAGTGATCAGCGTCTATCCCATTTAACATGGGTACACTTTTTATCCCCCATATCTCTCTTTCATTGGAGTTAGTCGCAATCAGCTTTATATACTTGTACATTTCCTTTCGATAGCACATATCTTCTATTTGAATCCGATTATCCAGTCTCTCTCCATCATACGGATAGGTGGGGATCTCAACTGCGGATTTTATTCCCTGCTCTTTCTGGCATTTAAGCAATTCTATGAACCACTTATCCGAAAAAGGATACCGGATATAGGTTCGTTTAATCTTATATTTTTTCAGCCATATACACATGATTTCATTGCAATCTTTTTTTGTTATGGCAAATTCTTTTTCGATTTGTGCCTCCCCCTCAAAAAGATACATCATCTGCCCCATATAACAGGTATAATACACACTCTCAAAGACGCGCCTGAATGCCTGAATCTGTCCGAGAATTTTCTTTCTTATGCCGATATTAGCATCCGGGGCATATAAATTGTAATATGTAATATAGATCACTTCAGAATACCTCCCAGAAATTCTCCCAGCGACATTATTTGGGTATCAGGTACAAACTCAAGCAGCTCATTTCGAATCTCTCGATAGAATCTCACAGAAGCAACTATTATACTCTGCCCTTTATAAATTTCTTTCAGTCTATTGATATCTATTGCTGGTATATTGAACGTATCAATCTGAACTTTCCCCTTTTTGTCTATCACTGCCAGGATATCTACAAACCTATAGGCTGCATTATAAAACTGGATTCCTAAATATCCACCTCCATAGACAAAGATTTCAGATGTCCCCAATAACTTTAATCTTGTTTTCACATATTCGATATCCAATAATTTCCCCATATATTCAAAGCTGGAAGCCGCAATACTCCTCTCGTATGCATAGGCATCTATCAGTTCATCCTGTAATTCTTTCACTACTCTTTCCTCTCTCTTAGCATATTAGCAACCAATTTCCTTTTTCTTAGCATAGACAATTCCTCTTCTAAAATCTAACGATGTATAAATGTTTTTATCTTTATAGAAAACCATATACCCATCAGAAACACAAGTTTCATATCCGTAATATCTTAAAATGGCTTCTATAGCTGTTTGCTGTTCACTTTTATGATAACTACATATAGCACATTTTACATTATTATTTAAAAGAACCCTTTTACCTCCTAAAAGAGCCTCTACCTCCGCACCTTCAATATCCATTTTTAAAAAATCCAATTTACCTTTAATAACTGTATCTAAATTTGAGTACATTCCCCCATGAAATTGTCCCAGAAAGCTGTTATTCAAAATAACTTTATCCTTAAATTTTTCGAATGTTTTTTGTAATGGCTTTATCCACACCTTATTACATTCAAATAAATATGCTTTTGACACTTTTTCAATATACCTTAATGCAAAATTCCCCTCTTGAACACCTGCATCTGCAATAACATCTCCTCGCTCTATTTTTATATCACCCCTTATATATAAATGTGGAGAAGACCATTGCTGCTCTGCAGTTATATCTGTTACTACTTTTCTCCCATTATATTCCTGAAACTTATAATTATATGGGAAATACATTCTCTTATCTTCAAATAAAATGTAGGGCAAATTCTCAACCCGATCCAAATATACCGTATGCATTTCTATTTCTTCCTGAACATACTGGTTGTACACACTAATTTCATTTTCATCCCAATATTTCAAAATCGCCTGTATTTCTACATCCTTTGTTCTTTTATATTTCTCAGTCAATAAAAGCTTCAATAAGTACTTTTGATCTTTTATTTTCCCGCAATCAATGCCATACCAATAAATCAAATCTTTTTTAATCATATTAAAAAATATATCTGACATAACAATAATTTGATCAAATTCTGTATCCAATAATTTATTAGGTGCGTATACAGTTTTCCCCCAAAAAATCTTTCCCCATTTTTGAGAATCATTATCAATAAATCCCAAAATTTCTATGTCCGTGGGAATCTTATCTATTCGCATTAATATATCATTTGCTACCGCTCCTGTCCCAAATAAAAAGATTCTCATTACTTTCTCCCTATGATTCATTGTTCGTCCCAAATTCAGCAGTATCAATTGGACACTCAGGTGTTTTAAAAACATCATCTATATACTTTTTGCGTATGTGGGGATAGAGTTGATTTAACTTCTCTAACATACCCATATCTAAAACTGCACACAACATAAAAGAGTCCTGGCCTTCATCAATTTGCACACCTGCCTTGATAACTTTTGCCTCAAATATTTTTTCAGCTTGTTGATCAACCAAATAAATTTCTATCTCCCTGATACCCTTTATCTCTTCATAAACTATCTTTCCTATTCCTTTGTAGCCATATATATATAATTTCTTGATACATTCCCTTTCTAAATATGATTGTAATACATCTTTCCTGTTTTTTTCATTACACCATCTAAACATGAAATTATAACGCCATTCCCATTCACATGCATGGCGATACCTTTTCTCATATTTTAATCGGGGAAACGAGACTAACTTCTCTGCCTCTATACCTTTCGCCAAAATCATCATTACATCATTATGGATCGCTATATACTCATTTGCAGCAGAATCTTCAACCGGAATTCCCGATACAGTTACATCAACGACCTCGAATCCACCCCATCTTGCCAGAGCCCGAAATCCATCTGAAAAATAGCGATAACAATCTACTGGATACCTGTGCTCATAAGAAGAATTCGGAGCCAAAATACATGTAAGGCCTCCTGTTTTCAGCACTCTATAAATCTCCCGTATTGTCAGCCACGGATATTCGATATGTTCAAACGCATTTCCAGATATCACAAAATCGAAACTCGCATCCCCTAATTCATTCCATCTATATGGATCCTGAGGTACATAATTAACATTCTTCCCATATGTCATATCCAACCCAACATAATCAACATCCATTCCCTGAAACAATGTCCGGTAGCAGCCATTTACATCATAACTTCCGACATCCAGTACACGAACATGTGAGTCAGTTGGAATGTAATTATCTACAAACCATTGCATACGAAGCATCGCACTTTTATGCATATAGAATCCCTTACCTTTCCCTCGTTTTAAGCAACTTCAAAATTTGTTCCCCAATTGGGTTTTCTTTTTCCTCAAAAAAGTTTAAATCATCTTCCCCAAATGATTTGATTCCCTCTATATAATCTCTCAAAGGCATTTCGCTTTCCACTCCCCCATCTCTCTTACATTTCTTCCAATAATTTACCCATGAAGTCTCCAAAAAAACATTGTCTTCTATTTTGAACTCATCAAAATAGGAAATATCTGTTTGTGGGTTCCAATGGTAAAATTTACCCGTTTTAGAAAAGTAGACTATCTCATCCTCTCTCACTTTTTTATCGCTGGGACAAGCCGTCTCCGGCACCCTGTCTGTGATATCCCTCCATTTTCCCGTTTTCAATTCATATTGATAGCTTCTTTTTCCATAATTCCGAAAAAACAACAGCGATTCCTTATAATAAAGCGGTGCATAAAAAGCATCATGACTGGGCAGGTCTATCTGAACGACATGATTACTATCCAGATTCCACTGAAAGAATTTCCCCGCCTTTGCATCCTGTTCAGTCAACCACACATAATTTTTTTGCTGGGTCATTCCTAAGATGCCATGGGTGGCAAGTCCTAATTCTATATAGTCAAACTCCATTGTATCCAAATTCACTTTCAAAATCCCACTACACCTACCTAATGGAAGATAAATTTCATTCTCTTTCTGCGCATATCCGTCTGTAAAGAAAACACCCTCCTTACACTTATGTTGCTCAATTTTGCATTGCCAACTACTAAAAAAGTCAAGACTTTTCGTTATCAAATTTAACCTCATGATAGTCGGAACTCTAGTTCCCAAAAAAAGAATACTATTTTTATATGAGATCATTCTGTAAAATTTCTCTGTTTCAAAACCTTCATATTGGTTTTTATCCATATAATAGCGTAATTCTATAAATTCGAGTTCTCCAGTGGATATTTTTAATATGGCTATATCATTTGCCCTAAACGGGCAAATGACAACATAATCGCCATTTTTCTCAACAGATAATGACAAATCTCTTTCTTCTAACCTATTATGCGGAAAACTACCAAGAATTCTGACCGTTTTACCCTTTTTATTAATTTCACAAATAGCATTTTTGTTACCCAGACATAACCATATTTTATTTTCGTCCTCACACCAGGCACTGCAAGTCACCTTTTCCCAGCTTTTCGGATATGTCATCTAACCCCTCCAATGTTGCCGCTTTCCCCAAATACAGTTTCTGCAATCATTCTGCCCTATAAAATATTCCTGAATGCATAAAACTGCGGAGCAGGCTCTAACACCCGCCCCGCCTCATATTTCATCCATTCTCTATGCAACTCACCCTATTCACAGGTCAGTGTATCAACATGATTATCTGAATATGTCACTTTAATGGTACCACCAGCCCATCCAGCAGCATATTTAGCAATGTTGAGCGTAGTTCCACTTACAGTATAATGATTTCCACTAGCAAGCGTAGTTGTATTTCCGCCAAGAACCAGCTCTACTTTAGACACAGTAACATCTGTCGGCATAGTAAGAGTCAGGCTCTTGCTCGCTGCTGAAACAGTTGTAGCGCTTACATATGCCTGTGTTGTTGCATTTTCACTCTTTGCAACCGTCCATGTCAGCACAATCTGAGGAGCAGTCAATGCTGCGGCGCCTTCCGGAACATTTGTAGTGTTGGTCTTACCAATCAACTGCACGGTTGTGGCATTCCAGTCGTCAAGAGCCTTTCCACCGTTATCCGGATCCGTGTTGGTGCGAATCTTGTAGACGAATTTATTGTTTTCTGTCGTGACTGCAAAGTTTGCAGGAACGCCTGCGATTGTCGCGGTTGCTGTTGTTCCGGCAGATGTGATGATTTTCTCATCTGTTCCAACTTTCAGCTTCATAAGCAAAGCAGGTGTTTTTGCTGCCGCAAGGGCATCTGCGTCTGCCACAAGCGCTATATCCTTGCCGCCTGCAGAGGCAGTTACAGTCGCCGCAACAGATACGTCAACGGCTACGCTGTTCTTGCCCTCAAAAGAAACGGCATCGCTGCTGCTGCTGTAAGATGTGGTGGCGGTTCCGGGATTTGCTGCCTGATAAGGCTCCACAACAATGCTATCACCACTAGCCAGCGTAGGTACAGATCCATTCCCATCATCAGTAATATTCACCGTCACTACGGTTGCTGTATCTGTTCCTTCATACCAGCCATCTGTTGTTACACCATCTGTGCCATCATCTACAATTGTTTTATAAGTTAAATTTGCTGCTGTTGTTGTCGGAATCGTAACCGTCAACCCACTGGTCACTCCACCGATTGAATACGACTTTACGCTTGCATCCACAGCCGGGGTTGCAGTACCGGCCGTCGTATTTTTAAAATACACGCCATCCGTGTTTCCTGCCACCACAGTCGATCCATCAGCCAATGTTCCGGCATCATTGATCAGACGCTCCGGATCAACATAGTAATTAAACACATTGGCCACCTCTCCCTGTGTAGGCAGGGTCACCGCTATAATATCCTTATTCACATGTTCGAACGCCGTACCGCTACCGGTTGCACCGTTTGCATCATCCGTGTCTGCCGCAAATGCTGTCATACTGCCGCCCAATACCATCGCTGTAGCCAGCGTCATTGCCAAGATTTTTTTAGATTTCATGATTCATCCTCCTTGATTTTTCCATTATTCCACTTTGGCATCTTGCCCACGAAACATTCTTTCCTATCTGTTACCCTTCCACAATTATGGTAACAGTCACTCTCAGGGTGCTTATCGTGTTCTGATCGTCATCCACAAGATGATAGACCGCCACGCAGTCATAAGTTCCGGCATCAAGCTCTGTGTCAAGCACGATATCCCGCAGACCGCTGCCCACCGGAATCACAGGAGATTTGTAAATTGCATTTTCCTCATCAGATGCGAGAAACAGGTCGAAGTACACATCATTTGTGTTTCCCACCATATTCTCCACATATGCGTCCGAGGAAACACTGTCGCCCGATGCAAAATGCCAGTCGTAGTTCATCATCACAGTATAGTAGCCAGGGGCAACAAACTCCTCTTCTGCCATCTGTTGAACCACTTCTTCAATATTTTCCGGGGTGACAACCACATTTCTTCGTTCTTCCTCCTGTTCGCGCGGCACCAATAAATAAATGATTACACCGACTAACGCGAAAATGACTACCAGCAAAACAACGATACTGACTGTCTTCCTGCTTGCCGTCTCACTTCCTTTCTTTCCAGCTTGATTTGAATTTGCCGTGCCCATGTGCACACCTCCAAGTCTATATATTAAGGCGACCGAAAGTTTATCTGCCCCCTAATATCATAATTTCACACCAATTTATGGCATTTACTTCCATACTTCTCTTCATCTCACACTTATATTGTCAGAATTCTTCTACTCCGGCACCACCCTGTTTTCGTCAACGTTCTCTTCCTCCGGCACCATACTTCTATCGGTTGATAATTCTGCTTCTTGTTCCGTGCCTTCGTCCCTTGTGGTTCTCTCTGCTGGATCTGTGTTTTCTTCTGATTTCGAAACTATATCCTCCTCATCTCTATTTTCCTTTTCTTCTGGGCGCATATCCTGACTAATATCTTCGTTTTGTTCCAGTAAAATATCCTGACTCAGTTCACTTTTCTCAGTTGAACTTATACTTTTGTCTGGTATTACTCCCCAGGTAACAATTACTGATGGGTTGGCTTTTCTCACAGAAGCCCAATCTTCACTTTCATTAACAGCCCCGGTAAGCTGGAAAGAATATTTCGGAAATAATATCTCCCCAAGTTCTTTTTTCAAACCGTAACTATATTCACCACGTTCCTGGTCATAAACGTATTCAAACGCTTCTTCCGGTGCGGCGGGGAGTGTTGTCTGGATATATGCCACACCGTCTCTCACAGGAACCGTCCTCGCTCCGTCTGTCAATGCCAGATAAAGGCTTGCGCCTGTATCCTCCGCAAATGTCCTGTCTTCTGTCATCGTAATACCCCCCAGGGATTCCTCTGAAATCTTGACACTGACAATTACATTTAGCGACACATTGCTTCTGTTCACAATGTTCATAAGATCACTGGAACTGCTGTAATCTTCTTCCGTCTGACCATCCGTACGTCGGAAAAAAACAGTTGCATCTTTTTCAAAGCTTAAGCCCCCATAGGCCGCTCCGTCTGTTTCCTCTATCAACCGTTGAGGATCCATAATAAAATCAAAACAGCCATCTACACATGTGGGCAAAACCACCTGATATACATAGGGCTGTACTATCCCCTCTACATGTCCATTTCCTGTTATACCATCCTGTTCTGTCGCTCCTGCTGACATAGAAATATAAAAAAATATAATCATAGAAACTGACACAAAAATAATAAATGTTTTAAAACATCGTTTCATTATCATGGCACTCCTAAATTGTATCAAACCTCATGTAAGCCCATACTCATCTAATAATTTTCTCGCAGTAATCCTCCGGCAGGCTTATTCAGTCCCTATGGATTTGTGTGTCTGTTTTCAAACAGGAACTCACTCGTCTCCATCATGATAGTAACAGTATCTAATATGTTTTCTTCTGCATTGTCTCAATACTTCTGCCCCTGCTATTTTTAATAAGGCACATTTTGTCACCCTCCCCAAAAGGGTGATGCCGACACCGCAGCCACATGAATTCCCTCCACACGCCCGCACTGCCCGCTTCGCTCCCGGTACATCTCCCACGCGATTCCACAATCCACCTGAGAGTTCCCATGGGTCCTGGCATACCCAATACCCGGCTCCCGAAAGAACCGGCTTCCAATGCCGTCTTTGTTTTGATCTATCAAAAGAATTCCTCCGCGTTCCTATTCCCGTCTCCGGTTTCGGTCAAACGCATCTACCCGACACGTTCATCCACGAAAGTCTTCCTTATGAACTTTCCTTTTCGCTCTTCCCCCGTTTCAGCACATTCCCCGCAGTATTCTGCCGTTCCGGCAATTCCAGTCCGCAGGCCGGACAATGGAACATGTCGTTGCCCTTCTCCTTTACTCCGTCCGCCCCACACCGGCTGCACTGTGTACTGATGCCCTTGCCGAATACCTCCACCAGCTCGACAGAGCGTTCCCAGCATTTCCGGACCAGTCTGCTCTTGACGAAGCCCTTCTGCCACATATTGACAGTGGCGTTCACTTTCCGGTTGTAGCCGGCCTTTGATCTGGCCGGCAGTTTCGGGAGATAAATTATCTTCGGCTTTTCCGTCTCCAGCATGCGTGTAATCTCCGCGTTCACATAATCATGCAGAGTTCTCTCAAGTCTCGCTTTTCCCGCATTGTACTTTTTCGTGCCCGGGTTGTTCTGCGCATTCCTGCGGTGGCGGGGCAGCCGTTCCCGAACATAGTCCGTGAGCGCCGACTGGTACTCCAGGTATTTCTCTCCGTAAGCCCTGCCCTGATCCGTCACGAACATGCATTTCAGCCCCATGGCCAGCCCGATTTCTCCCTCATACCCCGCGGGATGTCTTTGCCTTACTTCCACAGGCACACCCAGAGTCACTTTTCCTTCTTCGGGATAAAGGCGGACGTAAATCTGCCTTGCATACCGGTTGTTATCTGTCAGCGGGATGAAAAGTCTCTGACGGCTTTCTTTCATGGAAAGGTAAATCCCGTGGTCCGCGTACCGATATCCTTTCGGGGAAGCTGTAAAGCCCTCCGCCGCGTCGGTGTGCGGCTTGCTCAGCTGACGGCGCACCTGTCTGCGCAGGTATTGATCCAGCCTGTGGGTATCCACCTCCGCCCGCACCGCCGAATATCCCTCCTCCCAGACGCCTGACAGCTCCGGCTCTCCTCCTAGCAGGACTGCCTCGAAGCACTGGCTCTGTTTCATGACAAACCTCAGATAATGTCTGTCCCCCGGAGTCAGGTTCTCATTGTTGCGGATATTTTTTTCCACCTGACTTTTCGTGCGTGCCCATTGGCTCTTGATATCTCCCAATGCGTCGAAGATAGATAAGTAAAAATACACCGACGGAAGTCCCAGCCTTTCCCGCAGGCCGCTTTGGGTCATCTCGTTCTGTACGGTATAGCCCGGATAAATCTTCGGGAGGCTGCGGATACTGCTATATCGGTCATAAACGTAATTCTTGACTTCCCGGCAATCCCTGGCGATTTCCTGCAGCCGCTCCATGTCGGCGGCTGGAATCGGAATCTGGTTGTATTGATATACAGTCTTATATATAGTATCTTTATACCCTTTCATCCCGGTCCCGTCCTGCAATGTCGCGCAGGTCCGGCGGTGCGTCGGCTGATTTCCGGCACATCCGGACAGGATACGCCTTTTTCGCAGATTGACTTATTCTGCGAAAATCTTTCTAAAGTCCGATAAGCATCACGTTTTTCAGGCTGCCTGACCACGAATCTGACCATAAAAGTCCGGGAGCCTGCCAATCTGCTTCCTTCTGGAATCCATTGTGGGATGCACATAGCGATTCAGGGTAATCTTTACATCCGAGTGCCCCAGAATCACGCTGAGAGTTTTCACATCCATGCCGCTTTCCACACAGTTTGTGGCAAAGGTATGGCGCAGAATGTGAAAATTCCTGCAGTTGATACCTGCTTCCTCCAGAATCCGTTTAAACCGATATTGCATTGTTCGGGGCTCCAGGGGCTTGTCTCCTCCGAATACATATGCTGAATTCTCCCTGAGCCCCTCCAGCAGTTCCAGAATCTCGGCAGTGAGAGGAATGGTCCTTTTGGAACATTCACTTTTGGGGTCGGTTTCCATGAGAACCGTCTTCGTCATCTGCCCTTTTACCGCAATGCGCTGTACTGTCCTGCTCACGGTCACCGTACTGTCGGCGAAGTCAAAATCCGACCATTTTAGAACGCAGAGTTCTCCCAGGCGCATTCCGGTATACAGGCAGAGAAGGAGCGCAATTTTAGATTTGTCCATGGTATCATAGATACTTGCAAGAAGCCGGAGCTGTTCGGATTTTACCAATGTTTCCACAGGCTTTCTAACCGGCTTTGCAGTTGCAGGCTTTAAAGGCGGAATGTGAAAGGAATATTTCCTGCCTGCGAATTCCAGAATTTGGTTGACGACGCAACAGATGCTCTTTCGAATGCTGTCGGACAGACCTTCCTTCGATAAGTGGTCAGAAATCTTTTCCTGGAGTTTCCTGTCCGTCATGTCGGAAAGCGGGCAGGATCCCAGGATGCCTTCCAAATGTATCCGGTATACATTGGCATATTTTATATATGTGGAATGCCTGCGGTTATCTGACACCTTTTCCAGCCACTCGTTCGCCGCCTGTGAGAACAGGGTGCGTTTATAAGACTTCACTCCATCTTCTGATATATTTTCAGACACCAGAGCAGATTCCTTCTCTGCCGTCTGAGTCGCAGCCCAAAGGGCGTCGGCCCGCTTTTTCTTTGCCTCCTCATAAGTACTTCCATACACAGACCGGTATATTTTCCGGCCCTTCTCCGGGTCATAGACCTGGTAACGGGCCTCCCATCTTCCGTCGATTCGTTTTCTGATATTTTCTCCATGCCTTGCCATTGCCTGCTCCTCCTTTGTAAGTCCGGAACGCTTCGATCCCGGAGATTTTGACCACAAAAGTGACCATAAAATTTGTTATTGCTCATTTTCCCGCGCATGACCGGTAAGACGCTTCCTGTCCGAAGCAACATAGAACCTGTGTTACCCTTTATCGCCTGAGTCAGGATTCGAAATTCACTGACAACAATCCAGATAGTACCTCCATATCCTGTCTGAACTGTTACCAATTCAGATAAATTACCGGAAAATGCCTGTAAAAAATTATTGCATATTACGGTTAAGTTATGGTAGAATAACACCGATATAGTTTATAGCGCAGAGAGGATACCGGGGTTCTTTTCGCAGAATAAGTCAGTCTGTGAAAGAAATCTGCCGGACAGACGCTTAGAATATTCGGTTTCATGTCTAAACATTTGCCGATATCCTATATCAGAAAATATGGAAAATGTGTATGCAGGCTTCGTTATGGAGGCCTGTTTTTTATGAGAATGATAGCAGGCCTGCGCATAAAAAAACGGACGTTACCCTTCACGGATAATGTCCATTTTTTCAGTTCACGACAATGAAAACCCTACCTCATACGGCTTCTGTTTTCCCGCTTTATGATGGATTGCCATCCGGCCGTTTTCTACCTTGAATAGCGCTTCAATTACAGAGTTCGCGAAGCGGTTCCTGTAATTGGCCCATTCTATCATATTTTCTCAGACCACAGCCTCCACCAGTATTCTGTCGCTGAGATTCTCTGTAAATATCCAGTTGTCGTACGGAAGCCTCCGACAGGTAGAAATTGTACAGCCGGGTTTCAAATATCCTGTTTGCAATCGCCACTATGCCATTTTTGTTCACAATAAAGCCGAACATGGTGGCCATATCCAGAACAGGCTGGTCTGCATTATAGGCGATATCGGTCCCCGTAAACAGAATGCTCTTCAGCACTTCGTTCAATTCCGGATAATCCTGCAGTTTTCCCGTCAGCGATTCGAACAAAGTGTTTTTCTCCGCCAGAAGCACGCGCTCCGCCGCAAAGAAACCCTCTCTCGTCCAGGCCATACGCCTGCCGCCGCTTTCTCTGTCCGAGTCCTTTCCATCCGAATTCCCTTCCCCGGTCACACCCGCTTCCCAGTCCGAATCCACTCCCCCGGTTGCACCCGCTTCCCAATCCGAATCCACCTTCCTGGTTACGCCCGCTCTCCAGTCCTCTCCCACCTCCTCGTCCATCAGTTTACAGAGCCTGGAAACCAGAAAAGGGTAACCTGCGGTATAATCGGACAGCAGTCCCGCCATCTCATCCACATCCATGCCGGTATGTCTGTCTTCTTCATATTCGCGCAGCATTCCCACAATGTCCTTTTTCGTAAAACTCATATTCCCTTTGAATTCAATGGCAACATTCCATGGGCTGTTAACTTTGTGCTCTTCCCCGGGGCGAATTTTCCGTCGCAGATTTTTAATATCATAGACTCCTGCCAGAACCACTGACTGGAATGTCTTTATCCCCTTTTTATCCCGGGCCAGATAGTAATTGCGCAGCTGCCCCAGAAAATCCAGAAATACCTGATTGTTTGCGGCACTGTCCACTTCGTCGATAATCAGTACCACTGGTTTGGCGGATGCTTTACAGAATTTCAGCAGCCAGCCAAACAGGTCTATCAGCAGGATTCTGTTTCCGCTTTTCAGAATGAAATCCGTCAGTTCATCAACAACCTCCGCCAGATCCCCCTCCTTTAATATCTCCTGCAAGTCTTCCATTTCCCTCAGGAACAGAGCGGCAAAAGCCCTGGAAAAAGCAGCCTCGTCCTCAAAAGAGCCGCTTCCGATTGCCTGAAAATCCATACTTACTACCAGGTACTCATCTGCTATACGCTTTACAAGGCTGTTCAGAGTCGTTGTTTTTCCATACTGTCTTGCTCTGTTTATTGTAAAATAGACTCCTTCGTCCACCAGTGCCTTCATCGCATTCACACGCTCTGTCATGTCCACCATATAATGCTTCTCCGGCACGCACAGTCCTGTGATATTGAACCTTCTTCTCAGCTTTGTTCCCTCCCCTCTCAGGTTTTCTCCATCCCCTGCTCCACTAACCCTGTATCCTGTATTTCGGGCATTACCATCAATGAAGTCCAGCGGCAATACTGCTCCAGCAGGCTGTTTTCAGCCCTTTCACAGCAGCTTATCCAGCGGCACAAAGCTGAACTGCTCCAGCAGCCGCTCTATCCCGTAGGCCAGGTAATTATGTCTGTAAAGCCACAGCAGCACAGGACTTTCTTCCGTATAGGACAGAATCAGCTGTCCGATGGCTCCCATATTCATCATCATGATAAAAGCATAAAGGGTCCACAGCACCAGTACCACCTCAAATGCGCCGAACACAATGCCCAGCAGCTTGTCCAGGAAATGGATGACCGGCAGCTTTGAGATCAGCTTCGCCGGGAAAAGCACCAGCCCCAGCAAGTGGTGCGCCGCCACAATCAGGCAGAACAGGATGATTGCCACAATGACATTAAACGCCTTCCCGTCATGATAGCTGTGCACGCCATAGGCCGCCAGCGCCGCCACCAGACAGAGCACCAGCATGGTGATCAGAGACACGACTTCCTTCACGATTCCTTTTTTATAGCCGTCCAGAAGTTTAAAAATCCCTGCGGCAATGACAATTATAAGCATTATGTTTATCTTGATTCCGTCCATTCTGTTTTCTCCCTTTCTCCTTCGCTTTCTTTTCCTATTTTAACTGTATGGTATCAATGGTATCATCCGTCACCAGCAGATACTTATATGTATTTCCCACCGGAAGCATCAGCCGGACTGTCTTCTCAAAATTCCCATGGTACTTCTCCGTTCCGTCCATGGTAAATATCTGACATTCCGTCTCATTGTAAATCACCAGATTGTCTCTGCCAAAGAAAATATCCGTATAGTCCACGTCAAAATAAAAGCTTTCCGGTGTGTCCGTGGCATTCTGGGTATCATAGACATCCATCTGGTATCGATTTTCGTTGTTATCCGCATTGAACACAAGCCCGATATATCTGTCACTGTAAAATACGGAGCGCACCTCCCGGTCGAACAGATGCTCCGCCAGAGGAGCCGGCTTATGGCCTCCTGAGTAGATCATCAGTCTGCTGTCCCCCACCGCAAATGCGGTAGTATCATCTATAAATCCCACAAAGGGCACCAGAAGGTCCGTGTAGGACCAGTTACTGGCAAGGAAGTCGCTGACATTGTCTCCTACCGGGCTGAAATCATAGAAAGTCACATTGGTCTTCAGCACCCCTGCGTCCACATATACATACGCCACACAGAGAAGCGTTCCGTTGGGAGACAGGCTGAGCGCCATGGGATAGCCGGAGTCATCCATATGGGTCCTGCCTTCCTTTTTCTGTTTGCCGCTGCTGTCATAGACATTCAGCCAGGTAATATCCACGTCTGCCAGTACCGCCGCCACATCGCCGCTGTCTGAGACAGCCACATTCCGGATGGGCATGGTGGTGGTAACCTCCCCCAGGAGCTTTTCCGAGTCCGCTATATAGATGCTTCTCCCGTTATAATCGCCTATTGCCACGGTATTCCCGCTGACAGATAATTTGATATCCTGAATCTCAAAGGTCTGATTCCACTTTACATTTCCTTTCGCATCGGTACAGTGCGCACCATCCTTGCTGTAGGTCACAAAAGTGTCATTCAGACGGATATCCGTGGCGCCGCTTACATTTTCTCTTTCCACGGAAGCAATGATATCGTAATCCTTATAGACATGTCTCTTATACTGGATTGTGAAGAAAATACCCACGGCCGCCAGAGCAAGAATCACCGCCAGCACTCTGTAGAAGGAAGCCAGCTTATGCAATGCGATTTTCTTCTTATACTCTTCCCTGTTTCTTTCCCTTTTTTCTTTTTCTTTTATGAAACTTCTGATGTCCGCCATGTACTTCCTCCGTAAAAGTTCAGAGTATGCCTGAAATCTTCCCGTCATCTATGGTAGTAAAATTTTTGCGCCCTCTTTGATATCATCCGGATTGTTGATATGGTTCAGAGAGCATATCTCGGCTACCCTTGCGTCACTGCCGTATGTTCTGATGCAGATACCGATCAGTGTATCCCCCTTCTGTACCGTGTAGGATGTGGGTTCCGAAACCGGCTCCTGCGTGGTTTCGGCCTCGGCAGGTTTTACCGGCTCCGGGGTCGGCTCCTGTGTGGGGACGGGTGTGGGTTCCTGTGTTGGATTGGGTGTCGGCTCCTGAGCTGGTTCCGCAGTCGATTGCCCGGCAGGCTCTTCGGTGGAGGTCGGCTGCTGTGCGGATCCCTGCTCTGTGGACTGCCCCGTTCCGGATGGATTCTGCGCATCAGTTTCCGTTCCGGCAGGCTGTGTCCCGCCCTGTTGTCCTTCTCCTGCCGCGCCGGAAACCGCCGCGGCATTTTCCTTCTGAATGGCCTCCGTAAGCTTGTCCTCCGCCACAATGACGCCGGGCTGCACGGAGGGATTGACCACCTCCACCGCATCCGGCAGTTGTTTCTCGTTCAGACTGGCCAGAAGCTGCCCGGCGGCCGTTCTCCATTCCTCCGCCTTTTCGCCGTTTGTCATAAGTCCCAGCCCCACTGCCCCCAGAAGCACAAAGGAAACTGCCGCCGTCAGCTGCATGTTCCGCAGTTTTACTTTCGAAGTCTCCCCCGTTTTCCGGGCCTCTCTGTTCCTGTATCTGACAATCTGCCCGCTTCTGCTCTCCGCGGAAGCCCGCCTTTCTTCCTGGCGCTTTTTCACCACATCATATTTTTCTCTGTCGAACTCTTCCGGCGGGACTTCTCCCTGACGCTCGTCCAACATGAAGGAAAGCATACTGTCATTTTTCTCATAGAACTGTGCATATCCTTCTATATACCGGCACACGCTCTGTTCGCAGATATGAAATCCTTCCACCATTTCCCCGTCCAGCAGGCGGTACCCCAGAAAAGAATATTCCGAGAAATATCTCTTCCTCTGCTTTTCTACTTCCTGCAAAACCGCCTGTGACAAATGGCGGCATTCTCTCTGAAGGAAATTCAGCTTGCATGCCCCGTATAAAAACAGATAATCAATCCCTGCCTCTTCCTTACGTACACCGTATAATGCCACTGCCAGCTGTTTGTCACCGGCATGACGATTCAGCTGTTTTATGTATGAGATGACATAATCCTCCACATATATCTTACAATGGGGATTTGTCTCTCCGATCTGTGTAACATTTTTTGGTAATTCCATATAAAAACACCTCCCATACCGTTTTTAATAATAATATCATCGGTATGCGAGGCATTTTAGCATTCTTTGTCGTGCTCCCAGAAGAACTCTTCGACAAACTTTGCGGAACTTAAAAATCAGCCATACCTTTTAAACCGTACTTTTTAAATCGTACTGAAGCGATACACCGTCACGGAGTCATACTCCCTGTCTCCGCCGAAGATGCAGTCCGGGAACTGCGGCTTATTTACTGAATCCGGGAAGTATTGTGTCTCCAGACACAATCCCTGGCGCCGGCCGTAAGCTGCCCCCTGCTTTCCTGTCTGGGGTGTGATGGAATTGCCCGCATAAAACTGCACGCCTGGCAGAGTGGTATAAGCGTCCATCACTCTTCCGGACACAGGTGCCTTCAGCGTGGCAAAATGGCGAAGTGTTCCGTCCCATCCGTCGATCACCCAGTTGTGATCATAGCCGCCCGCAAATTTCAACTGTTCAAAATCTGCGCCTATCTCGTCTCCCACCTTTTTGGAGACAGTAAAGTCCATGGGTGTGCCTTTCACCTCCGCAATCTCTCCCGTGGGGATAGAAAACATGTCCGCAGGGGTAAACCGGGAGGCTGCCAGCCAAAGCTCATGTCCCTCAATTTTGCCGCTGTCATGTCCTTCCAGATTAAAGTAGCAATGATTGGTCAGATTCAGGATTGTCCTGGCATCACTTGTACCGTGATAATGAATCTTCAGCCCGTTTTCCTCGTCCAGAGAATAGGTGACGCTGGCTCTCTTGTTCCCCGGGAAGCCCATATTGCCTGCCGCATCCTCCAGGGTAAAGGTAACGCTGTCTTCCCCTGTCTGTGCCTCCCAGAAGCGCTTATGCCAGCCGTTCTCCTTATGACTGTGAAGGTTGTTCGGCCCTGCGTTGGCATCTACCTTATAGGTAGTTCCGTCCAGGCAGAAGACCGCATTTCCGATCCTGTTGGCGCTGGGCCCGATTACCACCCCGAAAAAGCTGTCATTTTTCATGTAGTCTTCCGCTTTGTCAAAGCCAAGAACCACATCCGCCATCTCGCCCTGTCTGTCCGGGACGCGTACGCTGACGATAGCCGCGCCCACATTTGTCAGTGATACCTGCATACCGTTTTTATTGGAAATGGTATACAGCAGAGCTTCTTTTCCTCCCGGGCAGGTCCCGAAAGGGGTTGTTGAAATTGCCATAATTTTGTTCTCCTTATCCTAGTCCCGCAGCTGCCCCTCGATGCACCCGTATAGATTCACTTCCGGCCGCAAAAGCATGCGTCCGTAACTGAATCTGTGCATCTTCGGGGCAGTCTGCTGTTTATAGTTCCGCAACATTCCGTCGATGCACCCTCATAGATACACTTCCGGCCGCAAAAGCATGCGTCCGTAATTGTATCTGTGCATCTTCCGGAATATTGCTGATTTATAGTCCCGCAACATTTATTACAGTTCCACGCGTCCCTCCAGCGCACGGAGGAGCGTCACTTCGTCGATGTATTCCAGGTCGCCGCCCACCGGGACGCCGCTGGCAATTCTTGTGACCCGGATGCCTGTGGGCTTGATGAGCTTTGCAATGTACATGGCGGTAGTCTCACCCTCCAGGCTGGAATTGGTGGCAATGATGACTTCCTCCACCTCTCCCTGAAGCCGCTCCATCAGCTCTTTCAGTTTGATATCGCCGGGACCGATTCCCAGCATGGGTGAAATCGCCCCGTGAAGCACATGATACACGCCCTCGTATCTGCCGGTCTTCTCATATGCCGCCAGGTCTCTGGTATTCTCCACCACCATAATCTGCTTATGATTGCGCTTCTGGCTGGCGCACACAGGACATACTTCCCTGTCAGTCAGCGTAAAGCATTCCCGGCAGTAGCGGACATTTTCCTTTGCCGTCATAATGGCATCCGCAAGCCGCTGCACCTTATCCCTGGGCATATTGATCAGATGAAACGCAAGCCGCTGGGCAGATTTGCTGCCGATTCCCGGAAGCGCCGCCAGTTCCTCTATTAATTTATTGATATATCCGCTGTACAGCTCCATCAGAAGATGGGACCATATCCCTCATAGGTTACATATTCATAATTGACATTGCCCACGTCACCGGCGGCCTTTTTGATCCCTCTCTCAAT
>JAAWLQ010000515.1 GCA_022797995.1 Lachnospiraceae bacterium | reverse complement strand
CAACAATAGAATCCACGCTCTGCGAGGATTCTATTGTCATGAATAAAATCGTTACTGTTTAGTTTACTCCGTTTACAGCGACAGATGTACGCCAAATTGCATTACAAAAAAGACATTCGCAAGAACAGCGGTATTAATGAGTTCGCTGAATTCTATGCACGACAGCCTCATCCTACTCTTACTTCCGCAGTCCCGCCTTCGGGAAAGAAAAGTGTCACTGTCTTATCCGACATCTGGAAATCCGCCCCGGTGACTCTTATCTCTCCCCCTGCATTCATCAGCTTCACCCTGCAGGGCTTTTTGCCTGTCACCTCTATCAGACAGGTATTTCCTTCCCTCTTCGCGCTGATGCGTGTATCCTGTTTCCTCTCCGCATCGTACACAACCGTCTCTGCCTCTCCACCGTCCGCAGGCCCATACACCTGGAACGTGACATTCTCTCCGTAGTCATAGACCGGCCCGTCTGTGCAGGCCCCCACCGCCACAATGCTGTTCTCTCTCGCATACAGAGGAATGCTCAGATACCCATGTTTTTCCCGATACCATCTGCCTCCCTCTCTGACTTCTCCGGTCAGAAAATTCGTCCAGCTTCCCTGTGGCAGATAGTACTCCGCCATTCCCTCTTCATTGAAAATCGGCGCAACCAGCAGAGAGTCACCCAGCATATATTGATTTGCAAGATATGCACAGTTCCGGTCGCCGGGAAATTCCAGCGCCATACTCCGCATCATGGGAATCCCGGTTCTGGAGGTCTCTATGGCATTTCTGTACAGATAGGGCATCAGCGAAGCCTTCAGTCTGGTAAAAAAGCGCACAACATCAACGCTTTCCTCATCATAGAGCCAGGGCACCCGGTAAGAGGTGGAACCATGCAGCCTGGAATGGGTGGACAACAGTCCGAAAGCGCACCAGCGCTTATAGACATCCGGTGTTGATTTGCTTTCAAAACCGCCGATGTCATGACTCCAGAATCCAAAGCCGCAACTGGTCAGAGACAGTCCGCCCCTGAGGCTTTCCTCCATGGATTCATAATCCGACCAGCAGTCTCCGCCCCAGTGCACGGGAAATTTCTGTCCGCCGGCTGTGGCAGAGCGCGCAAACAACACCGCTTCTTCCTTCCCCCTTTTCCTCACCAGTAGCTCATACACCGTTTTATTGTACAGATAGCTGTAATAATTGTGCATTTTCACCGGGTCCGCTCCGTTGCAATATACCACATCCGTGGGAATCCGCTCTCCAAAATCCGTCTTAAAGCAGTCCACTCCCATATCCAGCAGCAATTCCAGCTTTTCCTGGAACCAGCCCGCAGCCTCCGGATTGGTAAAATCCACAACGGCCATACCCGGCTGCCACATATCCCACTGCCACACATCTCCGTTTGGCCGCCTGAGAAAATATCCCTTTTGAGCCCCCTCGTCAAACAGCGCCGACTCCTGCCCGATATAGGGATTGATCCAGACACAGACCCTGATTCCCTTTTCCCGAATCCTGGACAGCATTCCCGCCGGATCCGGAAATACCCTCTCATCCCAGATAAAGTCCGACCAATGGAACTCTTTCATCCAGCAGCAGTCAAAATGGAAGACGGATAACGGGATTCCTCTGTCCAGCATGCCATCTATAAAGCTCATCACAGTTTTCTCATCATAATCCGTGGTAAAGGAGGTGGACAGCCACAGTCCAAAGCTCCATGCCGGCGGCAGAGAAGGCTTCCCTGTCAGATCCGTATACCGCTCCAGCACTTCCTTCATATCGGTTCCTGTCATCAGATAATAATCCAGGGATTCCCCCTCCACGGAAAAAGCCGTCTTCGTCACCTGTTCCGTGGCCACTTCAAATTCCACCTTCTCCGGATGGTTCACAAATACGCCGTACCCTCTGTCAGACAGATAGAAAGGAATATTCTTATAGGACTGCTCCGTGCTGGTCCCGCCGTCCTCATTCCAGATGGAAACGGACTGCCCATTTTTCACAAATGCGGTAAAGCGTTCTCCCAGTCCGTAGATCAGCTCGTTGACGGACAGTCCAAGCTGCTGGCACATGTGGGCATTTCCGCCCTTGTCATATGCCGCTCCCGTCCAGTTTTCCTTCACGTATACAAGGTCTCCCGGGCCGCTCTTTGTCAGCAGTTCTCCCTCCCTTTCATAGCGCATATCGCAAGTGTCCCTGTCAATGGTCAGGCTTAACCGGCCGCTCCGGATGACGATGGCGCTTTGTGTCTCCTCCACATCCAGCGTCTGCTCTTCCTGCAGTTCCAGTTCAAATTCCGGTTCCCTTTTCAATACACCTTTGTGATGGCAGGCCTGGATATGAAGAATATCCGGGGCAGGCGCGGTGATCCGCACAGTGAGATTGATTCCGCCCAGGGTGTCGCCCTTTTTCCTGATGGGAGCCGTGGGGGCACAGATTGTTACTTCCTTTTCCCTTATCCGGCTCTCATACACCTGCTTTGGCGAGAAACCGCCGAAGCCTTCTTTCAATAGCCAGCATCCATTATGAAACTTCATGTTTGTTCCTCCTTCGAAAATATTTTTGTAAAATTCGCGTTTAGTTCACAAGGGGCGCAGTCTCGTGCAAGGACCTGCAAAGGTCCTGAGGCCTAAGTCTGATTACCACCAAGGACCAGCAGGGGGCCTGCCGCCTGAGACCAG
>JAAWLQ010000514.1 GCA_022797995.1 Lachnospiraceae bacterium | reverse complement strand
GAAAAGGAAAAGCTTTCGATATCCTGTTATTATTCCTATCATATACTATGAGGGAAGGGAAGCATGGACGGCGGCCATGGATGTTCGGGATCGAATTGCAGATGGTCCCGGGTTCGAGAAATGGATTCCTGATTTCCGGTATGAGCTTGTGAATGTGTGTGGATACAGCAATGAGGAGCTGTTGCAACGGGGAGACGAGATGTCTCTGCTTATGTTGATTAACAAAGTGCAGAAGGCAGAGGATCTGGAACAGTTCCTTCAGATTCCGGGAGACAGATTGAATCGAATTATAGAGAACAGTCCGGAGCATGTGATGGATGTAATCGTATCCTCTATGGAGAGTTTGTGTTTTAAGATAAATGTGCCTGCGGAAGAACGGGTGGAATGTGTTCGGAAAGTGAGAGAGCGGAAGATGGGATATCTATGGGAAAATATGGAGAAATTCAGTATACAGGAAGAACGCAGGAAGACGGAGGAACAGCGCAAAAAGGCAGAGGAAGAACATAGAAGGGCCGAGGAAGAACACAGGAAGGCAGAAGAAGCTGAAAGAAAGCTTAGCGATACGGAAGAAAAGCTCAGAGCCGCCGAGGCATTGATAAAGCAGCTGAGAAGTAAAACGGAGGGTGAGCTTTCCGAAAAAGATTTCTGATGCCATGTCTTCTGAGAAAGAGGAAATATAAGGTATCGAATAAAAAACATGAAATACCAAACAGAAAAGGGCGAAGTTTCAAATAAAAAGCTCTAAATTTATGACGGGCAAAATCAGGAACTATGGCCAGGCTTTCCGCATATATTATAAAAAGGTATGCGGAGGGCCTTATTTTATGGCGCTGGTGGTAATCGATGCCGGACATGGTGGGGCAAACCCGGGAGCTGTGTATAATGGCAGACAGGAGAAGGATGATGCGCTGAAGCTGGCGCTTGCAGTGGGACAGATTCTGGAGAATAACGGTGTGGACATATATTATACGAGAACGACGGATATCTATGAATCGCCGTCCCGGAAGGCGCAGGAGGGCAATGCGGTGCAGGGGGATTATTTTGTGTCCATTCACCGTAACTCCAGTCCTTATCCCAATCAGTACACAGGAGTGGAATCTCTCGTGCGCAACCGTTATGGGGAGGCGGCCCGGCTTGCCGACAATATTAATTCCAGGCTGGTACAGGTGGGCTTTGAGAATCAGGGAGTGAACGAACGGTCCGATCTGGCGGTGCTGAATCAGACGCAGATGCCTGCGGTATTGCTGGAAGTGGGATTTATCAATACGGATGCCGACAACCAGGTGCTGGACACACGTTTCCAGGAAACAGCGGGAGCCATTGCGGAAGGAATTCTGGCCACTGTCTGGAGTGCATGATTATGAAGGCTTTTTGTGGGAAGAATTTCCGGGTACGCTGCAGAACCAGTCAGGACAATGCAATAGAAACGAAGACCGGTTTTCGAAAGAAGATGCTGTTGCTGGTTATCCTTTTGACTCTGGGAAGTATGGCAGGCTGCGGCGGACATACCGGAGACAGAGATGAGAGCGCTGATGCGGAGACCAGATTTTCCGGTTCTGTTCAGATATCGGGAAGCTCATCCATGGAGAAGCTGGTGAATCTGCTGGCGGAAGGCTTTATGGAAAAATATCCGAAGGTGAGAGTATCCGTTCAGTTTACCGGTTCGGGAGCCGGTATCCAGGCGTTGACAGAAGGCAGCGTGGATATCGGAATTTCCTCCAGGTATCTGGAAGAGGGGGAGAAGGCGGCTGGTGCGGTGGAAAATGTCATTGGTCTTGACGGGATTGCAGTGTGTGTGGACAGGGAGAATTCCGTGGTAGAACTGACAATGGAACAGCTCACAGATATTTATAGAGGCAGTCTGAGAAACTGGTCCCAGCTGGGCGGAGAGGATGTGCCGATTGTGGTAATTGGACGAGAGGCAGGCTCCGGTACAAGAAGTGCTTTCGAGAAACTGTTGCAGCTGGAGGGAGAGTGTGCTTATGGGAATGAACTGGACAGTACGGGGGCTGTTGCGGCGAGAATTGCAATGACACCGGGGGCAATCGGCTATGTATCCTTTGATGTGATGAAGCATACGGCTTCAGGTGGAGTCACGCCCCTGATGCTGAATGGAACAGAACCGGCCGCCGAAAATGTGCGTTCCGGCAGTTATCCGTTGTACAGGCCCTTTGTGATGGCCACAAGAGGGAAACTTTCAGAACAGAACCTGCTGGTGCAGCTCTGGTTTGCTTATGTTTACAGCGAGGAAGGACGAAAGGCTGCGGAGACTGTGGGGCTGGTGCCGGTGTCCATATGCAGCAGTTGAGGGGGGATCTGAACTATTACTATCGAGAAGTTACAGTTCACGGCCTCGCCGTCGTAAACTGTAACATGATGCACACACAATGAGCAAAAGAGCTCATTGTGGCGCAAGCTGTCAAGCAACCGCTTCGGTTGCTTTGGGTTTCTTATGCAGAAAACGCATAAAACGCCTTCGCGGAACCACCTGTGAACAGTAACATCGAGAAATACAGAGCAGGTAAAAATTTTATAAAGTACTTGTATAGTACGGAAAACTATGCTATAATCCCGTCTTTGACACTTTGAAAAAAATAAAACTGCTACACCCCTTGATTTATAAGCGTTGTAGCAGTTTGAGTCCAAGTTTTAATATATAGTA